>CAKZHE010000065.1 GCA_936920195.1 uncultured cyanobacterium
AGGGAACAGGGAATAGGGAACAGGGAACAGGGAATAGGGAACAGGGAACAGGGAACAGGGAATAGGGAATAGGGAATAGAGGGAATAGAGGGAATAGAGGGAATAGGGAATAGAGGGAAAAACTTAATTATTTGTTACCCTAACTTCTCCACCTCGGCATTGACACAAACAGGATCTGATGGTAATAATGATAGTTTGTGTAAACTCTAGCGCTTTTAATAAACCCTTGGCTAACGTAGTTGTAATAGGGGCCCAGTGGGGCGATGAAGGAAAAGGCAAAATCACCGATCTGTTGAGCAAGTCAGCAGATGTTGTTGTCCGTTACCAAGGGGGGGTGAATGCTGGACACACGGTTGTTGTCCAGGGTCAAACCTTCAAACTGCACCTAATTCCCTCTGGGATTTTGTACCCAGATACGGAATGTATTATTGGGGCAGGAACAGTAATTGACCCGAAGGTGCTGATTGAAGAACTAGACCGCCTAGAAAAACTGAAGATTTCGACTAAAAATCTGCTGATTTCTCAGACCGCCCACGTAACGATGCCGTACCATCGGCTAATTGACCAGGCATCGGAGGAACGGCGCGGCGAACATAAATTGGGAACCACTGGGCGCGGCATTGGTCCCACCTACGCCGACAAGTCTGAGCGGATGGGGATTCGCATTCTCGATTTGATGGAACCAGAAGCGCTCCGCAAGCAGCTGCGCTGGACAGTGAATTACAAAAACGCCATTCTCCAAAAGCTCTATGACTTGCCGCCCCTCGATCCGGAAGAGGCGATCGCGCAATACATTGAGTATGCTGACCGTCTGCGTCCCCATGTTGTAGACAGTTCCCTGAAAATTTACGACGCAATCCAGCGGCGGCGCAATATTTTGTTTGAGGGAGCGCAAGGGACGCTGCTAGACCTGGATCATGGGACTTACCCCTATGTTACTTCCTCCAACCCGGTAGCGGGGGGAGCCTGCGTAGGTGCAGGTGTGGGACCAACCGCCATTGACCGAGTAATTGGGGTGGCTAAAGCCTATACTACCCGCGTGGGAGAAGGACCTTTTCCGACCGAATTGCATGGGGAGTTAGGGGAATTGCTGTGCGATCGCGGGGCGGAATTTGGCACTACTACCGGACGGAAGCGCCGCTGCGGTTGGTTTGATGCGGTGATTGGACGTTATGCTGTTCGGATTAATGGTATGGACTGTCTGGCCATTACCAAACTAGATGTTCTGGATACCCTACCAGAATTAAAAGTTTGCGTCGCCTACGAAGTTGATGGCAAAGAATGTCTAGACTTTCCCAGTAGCGCTCGCACCTTTGCTCGCTGCCGTCCAATCTACAAAACTGTTCCCGGTTGGCAAAAATCCACTTCTAACTGTCGTTCCCTGAGCGAGTTACCAGAGCAAGCTCTCAACTACCTGAAATTCCTAGCGGAATTAATGGCAGTGCCAATTGCTATTGTCTCTTTAGGAGCCAGTCGCGATCAAACAATTATTGTGGAAGATCCCATCCACGGCCCGAAAAGAGGGTTGCTTGATGCTAATGCTACACCTGCCAGCACCAACAGCTAAAATCTTCCAAGGGAACAGGGAAGGGGAATGTAGACCTACTGTCAATGCCTACTACCTGTAGTTAACAATTCTGAATTCTGAATTCTGAATTTTGAATTTTGAATTTTGAATTTTGAATTTTTACCGTTAAAATTGTTTTCCGGCGCGATCGCTCCCAACACCAAATTTTTCCAATACCCCCACTTAGTTAATTACCATGTCAGTCACCATTGAAGTTCAAAAACGTTCCGAAGGCAGCAAACCCAGAGCCTTGCGCCGTGCTGGTTTAATTCCCGCAGTTTTATATGGTCATAGCGGTACTGAATCAGTATCTTTAACCATCAATGCCAAAACTGCCGAACGGTTGCTGAAAGAAGCCGATATCAACAATACTCTGATCGATTTAAGCATTCCCGAAATTTCTTGGAGCGGTCAAACCTTACTGAGAGAAGTACAATCTCATCCCTGGAAAGGTTATACTTACCACTTGAGCTTTTTTGCAGTGGCGGCTCATGGAGCTTTAGAAGTTGAAGTTCCAATTCATTTTGTTGGCGAATCTATTGGCGTGAAACAAGATGGCGGGATTATCGATATCTTAAAGAATCAACTGCAAGTTAAGTGTTTGCCTGACAGCATTCCAGAGTCAATTAATATTGACATTTCCGGACTGAAAGTGGGCGATAGTTTGCACGTCAGCGATTTGGCTCTGCCAGCGGGGGTAGTTGCCGCCGACGAACCTGGAATTACGATCGCGATCGTATTACAACCAAGAGGCGGTGCAGAAGCGAAGGAAGCGTAAACTCTGTGTAGTTTTAGTTCAGCCATCTTTGCTCGTCGGTATGAAACCAGGGGAATATTCCTCTGGTTTTTCAATACTAACGCTCTTTGAGCGAGTTTTTGTGACCCAGGAGTTGACTAGACGGAAAATCCCGATATAATAAATATTTAGAGTGTTAATTAGTAGAATTTACTAAAGATATCTTAAGAGAGCATAGCCATGACAAATCAGGAAATCTTAGATGAATTTTTATCTTTACCTACTGAAGCCCAGAATCAAGTGGTAAGCCTGATCGTATTTTTAAAACAAAAATACATATATTCTGAACCCGCATCTCCGTCATTGAATGTTGATTTAATAAATGATTCTTTTATTGGAATGTGGCGCGATCGCCAAGACTTAGATAGTGCTACTTGGGTACGAAATCTCCGAGAAACCGAGTGGACAAAAGTGCATGGCTAGTTTAACCATCATAGATACCGACATAATCATTGATATTGGTCGCGGTATTCCTGATGCAGTTAATTGTTTTCAACGGCTACAATCAAACTCTAGACTGGCTATTAGCGTAGTCACACAAATGGAATTGATTGTCGGTTGCACTAACAAGGTAGAATTGCAGACACTAGAAAAATTTCTCCAGCAGTTTGACGTGATTAGGATTGACCAACCTATTTCAGACAAGGCAGTTGACTTGCTGCGATTATATCGGCTAAGTCACGGTTTACTGATTGCCGATGGCTTGATTGCAGCTACAGCAATAATATGGGATTACCCTTTCATCACCAAGAACCAACGAGATTACCGATTCATTCAAAATTTAAATTTATTACCCTATCCGTAATTATGACAATCCGACAACCTCGCTATAGCAAAGAAGAATTTGCCCAACGAGGCAAAGCAATCTATGAAGCTCAAGTGCGATCGCAAGTCGAAGAAGGAAATTATGGCAAAATAGTCGCAATTGATATTGATACCGGAGCCTTTGAAGTTGGTGACGATAGCCTAACTGCCGCCAAACAATTATTGAGGCGTTATCCTGATGCACAAATATTTGGCATTAGGATTGGGCATCTTGCTGTGCATCGTTTTGGCTTTCATTCTCCTAGTATGTCGGTATGATGATTGGGGAAGCTTATTTTTGGCATTCTGGTAAAATAAGAGATACTGGCTAAAAGCTGTAGGAAATAAGCTTATGACTATTGTAATTAACCTGACTCCAGAGTTAGAAGAGCAGCTACGCAAGAAGGCTACAGATCGAGGACAGGATATCAGCCTTGTTGCTGCCGAACTTTTGGCAAGTATTCTGGAGTGGGAAGCACAGGATTCCGAGGAGGCTATAAGAGGCATTCAGCGGGGATTAGATGATTTTGAAGCAGGGAGTTTTCGCTCCTTTGATGAATACGCTAATGAACAGCGTTTTAAGCACAATCTGCCAGCATGACGTATCGTATTGAGATTTCAAGCGTAGCAGAAGAAGCATCCCTAGTTCGTATTCTTCATGTTCGGCATTCCTCGCAATCGGCGATTGGTGAAGCATCAGACGATCCAGATGCAAGCTAACAACTCACTGTACCCAATCTGATGCTAAACTTACTTTCATTATTCCCTATTTCCTGCTCACTATTCCCTGCTCACTATTCCCTATCTTCCCTGTTCCCTGTTCCCTGTTCCCTGTTCCCTTTAATTCCCTGTTCCCTGTTCCCTGTTCCCTGTTCCCTATTCCCTATTCCCTGTTCCCTTCTTAAAATATGACTGAAATTTCTGTCTCTCCCCTAATTCAGCAAATGTTGCAACCGGATTTTTATCCCCATCCGGTGACTGAACCGATTCAATTGATTCAAACTCACGTTTCCTCGGTGCTGCTGACAGGGGAATATGTCTATAAAGTTAAAAAACCTGTTAATTTTGGGTTTCTAAATTTTTCCACCTTGGCACTCAGAGAGAATTTCTGTAAGGAAGAAATTCGACTGAATCAACGAGGCGCAGGGGAACTTTATCTAGAAGTTGTGCCAATTTTTCAGACAGGCGATCGCTTTCACTTAGACGGCAGTGGAGAAGTAGTAGAATGGGTGCTGAAAATGCGCCAATTCCCCCAAGAAGGTTTATTTAGTGAAATCTTCCAGCGAGGAGAACTGGAAGCAACTCAAATGGAAGAATTGGGGAAGACTTTAGCCCAATTCCACTCCGAAGCCTTAATTAATGACTATATCCGTAGCTTTGGCGAAATTCCCCAAATTCAAATTTCCTTTGAGGAAAATTACCAACAGACCCTAAAATATATTGGCGGACCGCAAACCCAAGAGCAATTCGATCAAACTAAAGCCTATAGCGATCGCTTTTTTATTGAACGCCAAGAATTATTCGCCAGTCGAGTTCAAAATAACTGGATTCGCGAATGTCATGGAGATTTACACCTCCGCAATATCTGTTTGTGGCAAGGCAAAACTTTGCTATTTGACTGCATCGAATTTAACGAGCCTTTCCGGTTTGTGGATGTGATGTATGATGTTGCCTTTGCCGTCATGGATATCGAAGCGCGAGGCAGAAAAGATTTAGCGAACGCCTTTTTAAACGCCTATGTAGAACAAACTGGCGATTGGGAAGGTTTGCAAATTCTGCCTTTATATTTGAGCCGTCAAGCCTACGTTCGCGCCAAAGTAATTTCTTTTCTGTTAGACGATCCCGCCGTACCCACAGCAGAAAAGGAAGCGGCAGCTAAGACAGCCTCAGAATATTATCAACTATCTTGGCGCTATACTCAACCCCGCCCCGGAAAGTTATACTTAATGTCCGGTTTATCGGGTTCTGGCAAGAGTACCGCTGCCAAACAAGTAGCTCGGCAAGAAGGTGCAATTCACATTCGTTCTGATGCGGTTCGCAAGCATTTAGGCGGCATTCCCCTGTACGAAAAGGGAACAGCAGAACTGTATTCCCCAGAAATGACAGAAAAGACCTATAAACGGTTATTAGAGTTAGGGATTTTGTTAGCAAACCAAGGTTTTTCCGTAATTTTGGATGCCAAATATGACCGGGAAAAGTTACGCCGGGAGGCGATCGCGCAGGCTACTAGCCATCAAATTCCCCTAGAAATATTATTCTGTTCTGCCCCCATTGAAGTGCTGCGCGATCGCCTCCTCGCCCGCACTGGGGACATTGCTGATGCCACTGCTGACCTGTTAGAATCTCAACAAGCTGCTTTTGAACCTTTTACGGAGGCAGAACAAGTTTATGTCAAAGAGTGGCAATAGTTAATGTCCCAAACCCCACCAGACTCCTATGGCATCTCGGCTGGCATTTCAGCAGGATTGCAGATTTGGTTGCTGTTTTTACTGGGCTTTTTACTGGTGGGGTATTCAGCCAAATTAAGTATTTTACTAGGGGCGATCGCAGGTTTGGCTGGGGGGTTAGTTTTTGCTTGGTGGAAAAGCAAAGAAGACCCCAATCAAATCATGGATCAAAGTTTAGAAGAATCCCCAGAGGAAACTAGAAGAAAGTCTTTCCGCAAGCGGCAAAAATCGACTAAAAAGAAGTTTCAAAGAAAATAAACTAAAGTGCGATCGCTCATCAAACTTCAACTCTATTTCTCCCCAATTTCCTCTCTTCCCCCTCCCGGGGGCCGGGGCGGGCGCGGGGGCCAGACGGCCATGGAGCAGGACAAAGTCGTTATTCCAGGTGATGGATTTCAGAGTGTCCAGCAGGCCGGCCTGGGCATCGGCGCGCAGCGAGGCCGGGCCCATCCCGTGCAGCCAGGGCCACAGACGCAGCAGCCGGGGCGGGATCGGGGCGAGCAGGGGCATGCACCGAGCGTAGCAGCGGCCAGCCGCGCCCCGGTTCACGCAACCGGGGTGAGCCCCGCTGGCGGCCGGTTGTGGCCACCGCACAATCCGCGCACCGT
>CAKZHE010000066.1 GCA_936920195.1 uncultured cyanobacterium
TTCCCTATTCCCTATTCCCTATTCCCTATTCCCTATTCCCTATTCCCTCTTCCCTCTTCCCTCTTCCCTGTTCCCTGTTCCCTGTTCCCTATTCCCCCCCTGTTCCCTCTCCCCCCTATGAATCCTTTTCGAGTTGGCATTGCTGGTCCAGTTGGTTCTGGAAAAACCGCTTTATTAGATGCTTTGTGCAAAACAATGCGCCAGGAATATGAAATTGCTGCCGTTACCAATGATATTTATACCCAAGAGGATGCCCAATTTTTAATTCGCAGTCAAGCCTTAGCGAGCGATCGCATTCTCGGTGTTGAAACTGGCGGTTGTCCCCATACTGCCATTCGCGAAGACGCTTCTATGAACTTAGCCGCCATCGAACAATTAGAAAATCGTTTTCCCCATCTTGACTTAATCTTTTTAGAAAGCGGTGGTGACAACTTAGCAGCTACCTTCAGTCCCGAATTAGTAGATTTAACCATTTATACCATAGATGTAGCCGCAGGCGATAAAATTCCCCGCAAGGGCGGTCCCGGCATTACCAAATCCGATCTATTGGTAATTAATAAAATTGACCTTGCGCCCCAAGTGGGAGCCGATTTAGAAGTAATGGCGCGGGATGCCAAACTAATGCGCGGCAGCAAACCATTCATTTTTACCAATTTAAAAACTCAACAGGGATTAGCAGAAGTAGTTGAGTTTATCAAAGTAAATCTTGGTTAATGATAGGGGATACTGGAATTGTCCAAATTAAAGAAAAGCGAAAAATATTAGTTGGTCAGGAAATTGCCAAAGCAGATGGGGAGTCAAGAGAGCGCAGTAGAGCAATGTGCCGAAGCCGTAATTGAGATTATTCCTTTAGTGATGCGCTTTCTACGCCATGAAATGAGGAGTCAGGGTTCTTCGTGGCTATCAGTACCTCAACTGCGATCGCTAATTTTCTTAAATCGTTGTCCAGGATCTTCTCTTTCTAATGTGGCAGATCATTTAGGCGTAACCAGAGCCACCGCATCAGCTTTAGTCGAAAAGCTAGTTCAGCTAGATTTAGTATACCGCACCGAAGATCCCCAAGAACGTCGCCGCCACGTCCTCAACCTGACCAAATCCGGCGTGCAACAGTTGAACAAAGTCCGCGCTGCCACCTGTCAAAGCGTGGCTGAGGTATTGGCAAACTTATCTGCAACTCAGTTACAGGAAATCCAAGCGGGTTTGACTTTGCTGGGGGATACTTTTAATCCTAAGCATTGACATTAGTAGGTAGTCATAAATAAAAGACTATAAGCAAAAGTTGGTAGTTGGGCTTTAGCCCTCATCTGGAGGGCTAAAGCCCAACTACCAACATCTTTTTATTCTTTGTGTCTTTGTACCTTGGTGGTGTCAGAATATTTTCATCAGACCAGAGTTTCCTTTGATATTCAAGACAGTCGCTACTAAATCTAGAAGCATTGCGTAAGTCTTGTTAGCCAAAACGAACCATTTTTTGAGGTTGTAACACTTGGGTATATAGTGCTTCTAACTGGGAAATATTCCGTTTCAGGGTGTAGCGTTCTAACACCCGCTGCCGAGCATTTTTTCCTAAAACTGCCGTTAAATCTGGATGATCTCGTAATATGGGCAGGAGCGTGCGTAATTGCGCCGATACTCGGTTGGTACTCATCACTATTCCCGCCCCATTTTCCATCACTTCGCCATCGGCTCCGGCATCGGTAGCCACGCAAGCCACTCCGCAAGCCATCCCTTCTAATAAAGAAATTGATAGTCCTTCCACTAATGAAGGCAAAATAAATACATCTGCACCTCGGAGAATGTCAATTCGGCGCTGCTCGTCAGCCACGGCTCCCAACCAGATAATGTTGTATTCTTCCCCATAAAAGGGTTTTAGGTTGGCAGCCAAGGGACCATCGCCCACAATTAGTAATTTGCAATCTTCTCCCAAATCGCACTTTTTCCAAGCCCGGAGTAAGGATTCAACATTTTTTTCTGCCGCAATTCTGCCTTGGTAGACAAACAGCCGTTTAGCGCCAAACTCATACTTGATTTTGGAAGCTCCAGGAGAATATTTTTCCGCATCTACCCCATTGGGAATAACGGCAACTCTGTCTGGCGGGACATTTAATCGTCCCAATAATTCCCGTTGGACTTCCGAGAAGACAATGGTTTGATTGTAGTTGGCCAGGAAGGGGGCATATATCTGGTAGGTGAGCAGTTGCGTGCCGCTGGTAATATTGCGCCGCTTGCCATCAAAGGGGGTGTGAAAGGTTGCCACTAGGGGGATGTTCAGTTCTTGGCACATTTCTGGCAGCAAGAAGTCTAGGGCAGATAGAGTTAGAGAGGCGTGTACCACATCTGGCTTCAATTCCTTCAGCGAATCGCTGAGAATTTTGCTTGATTTCAGAGTGGGAATGGTATAAACCTGGGATTTATAAAGGAAAGGCAGAGAGACTTCCTGAAAATCAGGCCAGTTCTCTGGATTGATTTCCTCTTCTTGGGCGAAATGCAGGAAGCTAACTTGATGCCCTAGGTCTAACAAAGCATTGGTAACTTCCCGACTGTAGGTGACATTGCCGCAAAATGGTGATTTTTTTCCGAGCCACGCAATATGCATTTTTATTAGCTTTTTTTTTCGTAGTAACTATTAGGGGCAATTATTAGCGATCGGTTATTAGGGGTAGAAAAACTAATAACCAATGACCAATTATTAGTCGTTACGAGAAATATACCAGTTTACGAGTCCTCCTGCGATCGCTAAGATCGCTAAACCCAGAAATACTGACTTTAAGCCCAAAATAGTCTCAGCAACCCCCGCCAAGGCTAGGGGCAAGCTGAGGGCAATGTTGATGGCACTGTTTTGCAATCCAAAGACTTTTCCCCGCATCTGTTCGGGGGTTTCGGCTTGGATGGTAGTTTGCATAGGAACGGCGACTAAGGCTCCGAAAAAGCCCATCAACATGGTTAAAACTAAGGCGACTATTAACAGGTTGGGAAAGACCGATAGCCCTAATAGGGAGGCGGCGAGGCCAATGGAACCATAGAGGCTGAGACGACCGTGGGAAACCTCCCGAATGTGACCGAGGAGGGCGGCTCCAGCGGCGATACCTGCCCCGCCAGAGGCCATTAAAAAGCCGAATTGGGAGGCTTTGAGTCCGGGTAATAGTTCGGCGAGACGGACGGCAAGGACGGAAAGGGCGGCAAAAACTGAGAAGACAATTACCAGTTGAATCAGGGCATTGCGGACGCGGCTTTGGCCTTTGAGGTAGAGCAAGCCTTCGCGCAAGTCTTGCCAAATGTGGGGGGGTTCCAAGTCGGAGGGATGGGGTTTTTCATTGGGTTGGAGGGCAAGCAGTAATAATCCGGCGATCGCATAACTTCCACCCACTACGATTTCTTTCCCTACATCCCAGCCTAACCCAATATGGGCGGCTAAAGTATCGGCTAGGGCTAATAAGGGTTCTCCCACTGCAAAACCCACGATGACTGAGGCCATCATGGTGATGGTGTAGAGGGAATTGGCGGATAATAACAGGCGGTTTTCCACTACTAGGGGAATCACCGCTTGTTCCGCAGGGGCAAAAAACTGGGTGAGGGTGGAGACTAAAAAAGTCAAAACTAGCAGAATGCAAAATCCCAGGGGCAATTCTCCTAGTTTGAAATCTTTGGAAATCCATAGCAGCATGGGCAAAGATAGTACCAACATCCCCCGCAATAGGTTCGTTGCCACCAGTACCCACTTTTTTGACCAACGGTCTACAAATACTCCGGCGACGGAACCAAACAGGACAGCGGGAATGGTAAAGGCAATCATAATTGCCGATACCCAGACGCTAATGGGTTGGTTGGCAGATTGGAAATGATTAGCAATAATGGCGATCGCTAGTACCAAATATACTTTGTCGGCAATTTGGGAAAATACTTGCCCGCTCCACAAGGCTAAAAAATTGCGATTTTTTAAAACTGGCACAAAGCCTTTTTTTTCGGCTTCTGGGACTGCTTCTTCCTCGGTCGCCATATCTGCAAATTCTGGGAAATCTTCGCTTTCCGGAAGAGCAACTACTGGCAGGGCATCGAGGATAACTTCCGGCATTTTGCCATTAGCTGTCGATGCAGGATTTAGTTCTACAATAGGCGCGATAGCGCTATCGCGCTCGCACAGCTTCGCCGGATGTAAATTACTAATTTCTGGATTTAAATGTGGAGGAATATCATCCTCTATTCCCAACTGTAGAGGTACAAGGTTGGTGGGTTCAACTACCTTGCTGGACAGGTTAGTAGATAAAGTGCGAGTTGATAAATCTGAATCAAACATTGTTTATAATCGCGGTCTAGAAGGAATTCAGCGCAGACTGTAAAGCAGCATCCATCAAGGCAGCGGAGCGAATTGACCGCCCAATGTGATACTGCACATACTGGCGTAAAACTTGCTCCACTGACACCCAAGCTGCCCCTTCCGCCGGATCGGAGGAGGTAAGGTGGTTAGTAATGGTGATGATCGCTGACCTTTCTTCATAATTTATCCTGCCTGGTTCTTCCGGTTGCAGTGGGGATATCTGGGGTTGGGCTAGTCGTTGCAGCAAGGCTAATTCGAGGGCATTGAGTTTAGCAGTTAATTTTATGGGTGTTTCTGGAGTCACCGAGGAATTAATTCCCGGTGCTGTTTCTGTACTAATACTTAGGGTAGTGCGATTTGGTTGCCAACGGCGCAGGGGAATGCGATTTGCTTCCAGACGTGCCAACGCAGGCAAGCTGACAGTCCCCCCAGATGTAATACTAAATCCTATTTTCCAGTCTGGATCGCTAAAATTTGGCTGTAAAGGTTCTTGGGTGAGGCAGCAGAACTGGACTTGGGGGACAACTCCCGCCAATGCCAACAGGTGAAAAATCCCTTGGGAGAGATGGGCGAGGACTAAGGCCGCAGAGAGGCGATCGCCCATTTTATAGGACAATTCTTCTAAACGGCGTAAATGTTCGTTCAGCAAGGTAAATAATTCTACCTGGGGTTGATCGCTCAAAGCTTGGCAAAGCACTATTTCTGCCAGATACTGACTAGCAGATAATTTCCCCAAGTCAGAACTTAAACCAGGATAGGAATTAATTGTTTCTGCTTGGATAATTTTATCGAGCGATCGCCCTTTGGCAATCAGCAGATTATTCACCACAAATAAGCCACTTCTGCCGCTAAATTGCGAATTGTGTTTCCGCGCTCCTGGAGCCACCGCCCTGACTAAGCCAAATTCCGGTGTTAAAATTGACACCAGACGATCTGACTCCCCCAAGGGCATACTTTTGAGATTAATTCCAGTAGCTTTATAAGTTCCGCCCATTGATATTCGTAAAAAAAATATGGGATGTTAAACTGGTTAAGCTCGTTAAACTGGTTCCTAGGCTCTGCCTGGGAACCGATATCGAGAGGCTCTGCCTCGCTTTGTCATCCGAGGCAGAGCCTCTCAATGGGCATTCCCAGGCAGAGCCTGGGAACGAGTAGAGTTCAGTTTTAAAATTGGGCAAACCTATTTAATTCTAGTTTAGTTTTGACACTCCCACCCCTGAAGGGGTCGGGATAGGCGCGGTCAAATTCTGTCAATCTCCTTTTGGGGATGATTCCGTTGCCGGATTAAATCAGGTCCGCGCGACGTACCTAAACGGGTTGCTCCTGCCACAATTAAATCAATCGCTTGCTCCACTGTCTTAATTCCCCCAGCAGCTTTGATACCGACTTGCCCTTTCGTCACTTCTTTCAGCAGTCGCACATCTGCCACCGTTGCCCCACCAAACCAACCCGTGCTAGTTTTCAGAAAAGCTGCTCCGGCTTCCATACAAATTTCCGCCGCTATCTGCTGTTCCGCTGCCGTTAATTGGCTGGTTTCCAAAATTGCTTTGACGATTAGCCCCGTTTCCTCGACAATCTCTGCCAATTCCCGATGCAGTTCGCTCGTTTTTCCCGATTTCAGCCAACCCAAGTTAATCATCACATCCAACTCTCGCGCTCCATTTTCTGCCGCTTCTTGGGCTTCATAGAGTTTGGCGGCTGATGTGGTAGCTCCAGAGGGAAAACCAATGACGGCACAGACTTTGGGGTTTCTATTGTGCAGCAGTTCCGTTGCCAGTCGGACATGGGTAGGATAAATGCAAACCGTGGCAAAGTGAAATTTATCAGCTTCTTCACACCATTGCTGAACGTGGGCATCTGTGGCAGCTTGGTTGAGCAGGGCGTGGTCGATCAAAGGAGCGATATCAATGTCTGGCTGTGTTGCCGCCATTGCTAGTTCTCATAAAGTGATGTTGTCTATGATTAAGTTTTATCAGAAAATTAAGAAAATATAAAGAAGCTTTAGGGAGATTTTGGCGATGGGGAAAGGAATTAAAAGGAATTAGGTAAAGTCCTTCTTTTGAAGCGATGATAGCATAGTCGGTTTATGCTAGAAATACCGATAAAAAAGCCTTCAGGCAGTGATTAGTACCTGAAAGCTTTATGTACTATTGAGTTTTTTAACGCGCCCTGGAGGACTTGAACCCCCGACATCAGGTTTTGGAGACCTGCGTTCTACCAGCTGAACTAAGAGCGCATGGATTTTTATTATAACGCAAACGCAACCAAAATGTCAGCTGGAAAGAAAAAATCTCCTAAAGGCTGCGGTCAAAGCGCTGTTTGACGCGAGTGGCTTTACCAACGCGATCGCGTAAATAGTATAGCTTGGCGCGGCGCACTTTACCTCGACGAATGATCTTAATGCTTTCAATGCGTGGGGAATGAACCAGGAAGACTCGTTCTACACCGACGTTTTGAAAGATTTTCCGAACCGTAATCGTTTCATTAATACTACCATTGCGCTTGGCAATCACCACCCCTTCATAGGGCTGAATGCGTTCCTTGCCGCCTTCTTGGATTTTAACTGCCACTCGGACAGTATCGCCGACGTGAATTATCGGTAGGTCGGTTTTTAATTGTTCCGCTTCGATGGAGCGAATTATTTCCTGAGCCTTCATTTTTTTCCAAAAATTCCACAGTCCCCAATCTTAGCACAAGAAAACCAATCTAAATACTATTTTTAATTGAACGCTGTCGCATCCACCAGGCGATCGCACTCAAAAATAGCCATCCCATCCCGCCTGCCAAGGGGTTACGATCTATGCCAGTCAACCAATCTGGCACTTGTCCAGAATATTTGGTTAACTGCCCCACATTAATGATGTAGTAGCCCCAAACTAACCCTCCATGCAAGCCCATCGACAAACCTAGTCGCCCTCCACTACCCCGCTTTGCCCAGACTAAAATGATTCCGAGGAGAATTAATCCTGGAAATTGGGGAAAGGTGCGGAGAACTTCTGCCAGGGGTTTAATAAAATGTAGCAGGGCAAAAATCAATGCTGTCGCCCAAATGGTCATACTAGGGGGATAATCCCGCTCTAATTCATCCAGCAACCAGCCGCGAAACAGTAATTCTTCGGCAAAGCCAATGGCAACTGCTGATAGCAAACCTTCCAAAATCAGCTTCGGCAAGAAAACCGTTGGCGATCGCCAAACTAGCCAACCGAACCATCCTTCCACTATAAATAAACTGAGGGCGATCGCCAACCCACCACCCAATCCCGCCAGCCATTCCATCCCATTCCGCCGACTACCCCGCAAACCATATCTTTGAAAGATTTGGGGTTCCCGGTGAACTTGCTTGCCCCAAAACTTCACTAGGGCAATAAATTCAGCGTACAGCACCAACAGCGTCAGAATGCTGACTAAATTGGAATCTGGTACGAATAAATAAATCGGTGCAGCCACAGGCAGCCACAACAGCAGGAGAACCAAAATAAAAATTGCCAGCCGTATGGGAGCGGCATAGCTGGCTAATCGCCGGAAGTTAATTTTCAACAATTTGGTTCTACTCGTCTGGCTCGATGGTGCTAGTCAATCCATGATTTTTGAGGGTTTCGCAATAAAACTCCGCGTGTTCTTGAGCGCAGGTAATTACCAGAGCCACACCATTAGTATGTGCTTCCATCATAATGCTGACAGCCTGGGGTTGAGTCAGGTTCGGCACTGTGGTTATTAATACCTGCACCACATACTCCATCGGATTAAAATCATCGTTGTGGAGCAGAACGCGATAGCGAGGTGCGAGTTTCCGGACTGTAGAACGCTTTTCTAGGGTTTCGACAGACACTAGCTATCCTCTCTTTATACAGCTATTTATTTAGAGCAATTAACTAAGATTTTCGTCTGCTGCCCTAGAGAGCAAGCTTCTAGGTTGGGCTAGCGAGACGGCAATGCAGAGCTTGCCTGCACTTCAATCAAGTATATATTACATTTGCCAGGGCGATCGCGCTAGCGGGAAAACGAAAGTTCGTAGTTGGGCTTCAGTCCTTCCGGATTGGGGCTAAAGCCCAACTACGAACCTTCTTTTCAGCGTCTTTCGTACTTAGCAGATTTGGGCAGCAGTAAATTTAACTCTGTCGCCGTTAAATCCCGCCATTCCCCAGGTTGCAAGCCATCTAAAGATAGATGAGCTATTGCCACCCGGACTAACCGCAAAGTCGGAAAACCCACTGCCGCCGTCATTCGTCGCACCTGGCGATTTTTGCCCTCCGTCAAAGTTAATTCTAACCACGCCGTCGGCACATTTTGGCGAAATCTAATTGGCGGTTCGCGGGGTGGTAGTAGCGGTTCAGTTGGTAAAATTTGGACTTGAGCAGGTCGCGTCTGGTAATTTTGGATCTTCACACCTAACTGCAAGCGTTGTAAAGCAGCCACATCTGGAATGCGCTCCACCTGTACCCAATAAGTTCGGGGATGCTCAAATATAGGATTGCTCAAACGATGTTGCAAGCGTCCATCATTCGTCAGCAGCATCAACCCTTCACTATCCCAATCTAGACGACCAACTGGGTAAACACCGGGAACAGTAATATAATTTTTGAGGGTTTGGCGTTGTACTTCTGACGCATCATTGTCGGTAAACTGACTCAACACCCCGTAAGGCTTGTAAAACAAAATATCGCGGCGATCGCTCACTTCACCCCATTGTGCTATAAAGTAGTTGGTTTCTCCCAGAATTATTATGACATCAAGCGAACTGCCTAATTACAAACAGCTTAATAAGTTCTTTCAGAAAATTCTCAAACAAGGGAAATATCTACTAAATCAAGAAGTGGAACTACATCCCACCGTCGGCGCGTATCCCATGTATGACCGGAGAATTTATTATAGCATGACCAATGATACCTTGAGAAATGAAGTTTATCAAGCCGCCATTAATCAAGTCGTTAAAGATAAAGTTGTGGTTGAGATTGGCACAGGAGAAGATATCGTCTTAGCCAAAATGTGTGTTGCTGCTGGAGCCAAGAAAATTTTTGCTATTGAAATCAATAAAAAATCTTACGATCGCGCTCAAAACCTGATCGATCAGCTAGGATTTAGCGATAAAATATACTTAATTTATGGCGATGCTACCAAAGTTGAAATTCCAGAATTAGCTGATGTATGTGTCTCTGAAATTCTAGGGACGATTGCTAGTTCGGAAGGAGTCAATGCCATTATCAAAAATGCCAGAAGATTTTTGAAGCCGCGCGGAATAATGCTGCCTACTCGCAGTATCACTCATATTGCTGCTGCCTGTTTGCCAGACTATATTTTAGCTAGTCCAGCATTGAGTCAAACTGGCTGGAATTATATGCGGAGAATATTTGAATATATCAGCTATCCTTTTGACTTAAGAATATGTATTAAAAATCTCAGCCGCTCTGATTTAATTTCTAATATCGACATTTTTGAAGATTTGGATTTTAATCAGCCTTTAGCTGTAGACTATTCGCAGGAAATTTCTTTAACTATCAACAAAAACTCCCGATTAGATGGATTTATTTTGTGGCTCAAGCTATATACTAGCGATTCAGAAGTATTAGACGTATTTGACGATAAAAACTCTAGTTGGATGCCAGTGTTATTTCCCGTATTTTATCCTAGTATTGCAGTTAATGTGGGCGATCGCATCGAAGCTTCATGCCAAACCACTCTCTCTGACGATGGCGTTTACCCTGATTATAAAATTATCGGCAACCTGATTAAAACCACCGGAGAAAAAATCGCCTTTGAATATGAATCTAGCCATCACAAACCAGTATTCCGCCACAATCAGTTTTATCAAAACCTATTTGCAGAAGATGGCGTGAGAATTATTTACGATTATTCGCCTAGAAACTTTGGAGAACGAATTAAATTCTATTTGCGAGACAACTTACCCACCTCGATTATCAATCAAATCAGAAAACTGCGAACAATCCTCTAGCTATATATAGGAGCGAATGCCATTCGCCCCTATATATAGCTAGAGGCATTGCGTAAGTCCTGATATAGTCAGGACTTACACAGTCACCCCAGATACAGAGTTGATGGTGCGTTACGCTGCGCTAACACACCCTACATATAGATGCGCTAACGCGCACACTACGCAAACGCCCCTATTCAATAGGTTTCGAGAATTCCTGTCTTTACTTATTAGGGATAATTCTCAATAAGCCTTTTTCTTGCAAATTGGGCATTAATTCGCTATCATTCTCATTAAAGAAGCTTTCTTACGAAAATTTTTGGCTACTGCTGTTCGCTTAGACTGGAAATTTATTAATATGTCTTTCTACACAGCAACCTCCCTCAAGTCCGAACTGAACGATCGCGGTTGGCGGCTCACCCCCCAACGGGAAACCATTCTGAATGTGTTCCAACATCTAGCTAGAGGCAAGCATCTCAGCGCCGAAGACCTCTATAATCTCCTAGAGGGCGAAGGCGAACAAATCAGCTTGTCCACCATCTACCGCACCCTGAAGTTAATGGCACGGCTGGGCATTCTGAGAGAACTAGAACTGGCAGAAGGACACAAGCATTACGAACTCAATCAACCCTATCCCCACCACCACCACCATTTAATTTGCGTGCGCTGTAACAAAACCATTGAATTTAAAAACGATTCCATCTTAAAAATTGGTACTCGGACTGCCAAAAAAGAAGGTTATCACCTCCTTGACTGCCAGCTAACAATTCATGCTGTTTGCCCCGCTTGCCAGCGGGCTTTGCTACCGCTTTAGCCTATACTGGCTGCAAAGCTCGGCAAGATGCTCTCACATTACCGAGGGGACAATTGGCGGATTGACTAACGGGAATCTGAATTACCAACTTTGTCCCTTCCTGGGGAGTAGAAAAGCATTCCAGAGAGCCTTAATGAAAGTAACAGGATTATTAATTTCATGGGCAACTCCTGCGACCAATTGTCCTAAACTAGACATTTTTTCATTAGGCTTTATCTAGTATTTTCTAGAAATTGCAATCTCTCTTAAGATGTACAATAATGACCGAATGTAAAAAACTTGTAAAGATTAACATGGCACATTTAAACTAGAATATTCCCAGTAGATCCGGATATACGAGGGCTATAGGTAGTGCAATCGACATTATTAAATTTTGACAGGGCTAAGAATATTGAAGCTGAGAACGAATCTACAGAAGAGTTGCAAGGACGGCTCAACCGTTTAGCTGACGAGATTGTAGCCGGAAAACAGCTGAATAGAACAGAGGCGATCGCTCTCTCTGAAATTTCCGGGCAGGAAAACATTCTGTCGTTATGCGCCGCCGCTGACAAAGTGCGCCAAGCCTGTTGCGGGAACACGGTAGATTTGTGCAGCATCATCAACGTCAAATCCGGCAACTGCTCGGAAAATTGCGGTTTCTGCTCCCAATCCGCCCATCATCCCGGCAAAGATGTCCCTATTTATGGGCTAAAATCCCAAGCCGAAATTCTCGCCCAAGCCCAAGCCGCCGCTGATGCCGGAGCGCGACGGTTTTGTTTAGTCAGTCAGGGAAGAGGTCCAAAATACCACAGTCCAAAATCCTCTGAATTTGAAGAGATTTTAGACACTGTTCGCCGCATTGCCACCGAAACCAATGTCAAACCCTGTTGTGCCTTGGGAGAAGTTACCCCAGAACAGGCACAAAGATTGAGAGAAGCAGGCGTGACCAGATACAATCACAACCTAGAAGCTTCAGAAAACTTTTATGCCGAGATTGTCACCACCCATACTTGGCGCGATCGCATCCAAACCATCAAAAATCTCAAAGCTGCGGGCATTCAAGCTTGTACTGGCGGGATTCTGGGCATGGGAGAAACTTGGGAAGACCGGATCGATCTGGCCTTATCTCTGCGAGAATTAGAAGTAGAATCGGTTCCCCTCAACTTACTTAATCCCCGGACTGGCACGCCCCTAGGCGACTTGCCCAAAATTGATCCCTATGAAGCCCTAAAAGCGATCGCCATTTTCCGTCTCATCCTTCCCAAACAAATTTTACGCTATGCCGGAGGGCGCGAAGCCGTCCTAGGAGAATTACAAGCCCTAGGATTGCAAGCCGGAATCAATGCCATGTTAATTGGCAACTATTTAACCACTTTGGGACAAGCCCCACAACAAGACCTAGAAATGCTCGCCGACTTAGGACTTCAAGGCGGCGATGCCCCAGTTCCCTTTGTCGCGGAGATGTGATGGGGTGATGGGGCGTGGAGTAGAACTCCTATATATTTAGACATCTCCAAAAAACACTTTAGAAAGCGGATACACCAACATTGCCTTCTAGTTTCTGGAGATGTCTAAAGGACTTTTATTCAGCCGAAGCCGAGCGAGCCGAGGTGTCTAGAACTTCTAACTGTACTTGCGCTAACCCACTATTGTACATATCAATAGCTTGGGCAGCGCCAACTGAAATGTCAATAATCCGACCAGAAACGTAAGGTCCGCGATCGTTGATTCTAACAATGACTGAACGACCATTGCGTAAATTAGTCACGCGCACTTTAGTCCCAAAGGGCAAGGTACGATGGGCGGCAGTGAGAGCGTATTGATTAAAAGTTTCTCCGCTGGCAGTTTCATTGCCGTTGGATTCGTAGCCATACCAGGAGGCTATGCCTTTTGCCAGGTAGCGAAACGTAGGAGCCGTTGCCGTTGCTACTTGGATTTTTTGACTTTGCACAGGTACTGGGATGGGTTTGCCAGCAATTTCGGTGAGGGGAGGAGCATTGCCAATCAATCTTCTGAGGCGATTGGCGGCTTGCCGAGTGTCTTCAGCTAAATTGCGGGTGGTATCGGGCAGAATGGTTTTGGCGTTGATTTCCACCAGTTCTTGATCTTGAACTTTGATGGCGTAGCAGTCGCAGTTTGGTTTCCAAGTAGCGGTAATGGTTTTGGCATCCAAGCGATCGCGATGGAATTGATTAATTTTACTCGCAATGGTGGAAGCTCTGGTCACAGGATCGTTTTGAGCGCTATCTCCTTCCCCTAGACTACTATTGGCCATCGCCGCTAATTTGGTCAATCTCTGGGGAGAAGAATTCGCGGCGGGGTTGGCAGTTGCTCGAATTCTATTGCCCAAAAAGGTTAATACTGGGATGCGGTGAACATAAAGGGTAGCAGCTTGATAGCCTCCCAGTTCGTGGGGTAGAATCTTGGCAATCCCAGCCGCTTCGATGATGAATGGCGCAGGCTGGTTTTTGTCTTTGACTGCTTCCGGTGCCGAGGTATTGGTAGAGAGAGAAAATACCTCTGGGTTTTGTACCTCAGTTTCCTGGTTAGACTCAGCAGTTGGACTAACTACTGAAGTTGTCTGGGCATAACTAGAAGCTGCCGTACCGACAACCGTTGCGATTAAGGCGGCACTTACGCCATTCCAAATTTGGTGATTCATAGGCTCTTGATTGAAACGTACTGCAAAGTAGAATTGGGAATTAGGATATGGATGTTTCCCATCCTTTGCCCTAACCAGTAGCGGTTTAACCCTTTGTGGTTCAACCATTCCTTGCCCAATTTCGTACTCATTCCGCATTCACCTTGGTTTGGGTGTGGAACTGCAACAGAGTATCACGAAGTTTTGGCAGTCGGCATCCGCATCTGCCCTCTGTTAACAAATGTTAATCAATTCGTTTTTCTGCTGGTTACGCTCAAAGTCCTTGCGAATAAACGGTTTGAGCATTTTATTCTGCGATATAACTGGCTTTTGACTTATTTAAAATTAATATCATTAGCAACCCACTTGTGTTTAAGAATGTTCGCATCTTTAGACGCGGGCATTCTTAAGGACAAACTTTGGGGGATGAATCCGGAAGATTGAAGTGCCGCAGAACGACGGAAGCACTTACAAAGTTATTTAAACAATTACGTTCTACCGGAAGCTTCACCAGAAAAACTAAAAATAGAAGAGTCTTACAAATTGGCTGTTAATAACCTAAAATATTTCAGGACTTACGCAACACATCTATTAGTAGGGTGTGTTAGCGCAGCGTAACGCACCATCAACGCTATATGCAGAGCAACTGCGTAAGTCCTGATATTTGCTAAAGATCGCTCCCGATTTTGGCAATTACTCCAATTAGTAGGTAATAAAGGCTATGAAAAACTTTCCTGCTGTCGCCACATCAATCATGCTAACAATTGTTGGTGGTTTTAACCTGCCCAATCATGCCCATACTCTAGATAGTGCGCCAACGAGAAATCAGTCAATGTTGGCTCAATCTTCAGAGGAAATACCTTTTGAGGTTTGTGGTGAATCTCAAAGTTGGAAGCGTCCAACTGCGACTGTTCAAAGAAGACATCTACAGAGTATGAAACGATATTCGACCGAAGTAGTTAGGACACTAGGAGGCAATTATTGGCGATACAATATAATTTCATTTACCACCTATCCTGGTGGGAGTGGGACTTATGATCTTAGACATCTTTCTGGGACATGGACTGTGGAAAAACCAGATCGTCCTTCAACTTGCGATAATTCTGTTAGCTCTCTCATCTCTGGAGAAATAGCTAGAGTTTGGGTGTTGCTCTACAAAGTTATTAGCATCAAGTGGGATGGAAACGGCTATACTATGGTAGTCGATCAGACAAATATCGGCGTTCAAATCGTCAATTTTCCTCGTCAAGAAAATGGTGATTCCCTGCCATTAAAAGTGGTGACTGAAAACGGAAAAGAAGTACCAGTATTAGTTTATTGAGGAGGTAGTGCTATAAACTATCAATACTTAATCGGTGAAAAGCTGCATAGTAAGCTCGACTAACGCTGCCTCTGAATGAAAAGCTTGATAGTCTCATTTCTGACACAGATCGAGTGAAAGACGTTCCACCGGAACGTCTCTACTTTATGGGGTTAAACGAGAATTTTAGTCTAGATGTGCTACTAAAGCGATCGCCATCACCCCATCACCCCATCTCCCCATCTCCCCATCTCCCCATCTCCCCTCTAGTTCCTCCCACCCGCCGCACCAGAATAAACTAACCCCCGTTGGGTATCCAAAGTCACAATTGCCCCTTCCCGAATAATTCGGGTAGCATTCTTCACCCCCACAATTACAGGCACACCCAAACGCAACCCAATCACCGCTGCATGACTGGTGAGACTTTCCTCTTCCGTAATGATTCCCGCTGCCTTGCGAATGGCATCGACAAAATCAGCATTGGTACTAGGCGCAACTAGAATCTCTCCCGCGTTAAAATTCCCCGCTTGCATCCCATTTCGTAACACCCGCGCTCTGCCGCTAATGGAACCTTGTCCAATCCCAATCCCCTTACCGAGAACAGCAGTTACCACCTCCACCTTAATCAAATCCGTCGAACCAGAAACCCCTTGCAGCGTTCCCGCCGTCATCACCACTAAATCCCCTTCCCATAACATCTGCTTTTCCAGCGCCACATTAATCGCCGCTTGGAAAGTTTGACCAGTAGAGGGTAAATCTAGCACCAACAAAGGTTGCACGCCCCAAACCAACTGCATTTGTCTAGCCACATCTACGTGGGGAGTCACCGCCAAAATCGGATTGTGGGGGCGGAATTTGGATACATTGCGAGCCGTTGCCCCAGACTTAGTAAGAGTCAAAATTGCTGCCGCATCCAGTTGTCCGGCAATTTGCCCCACCGCCTGACTGATAGCATTGGTAATTGACCGCCGCGTATCATCAAAATTATTCTTTTGCTGTTCCTTCTCAGTCCGGATAGCAATTCGCGCCATCGTTGCCACCGCTTCCACCGGGAATTTACCCACCGCAGTTTCATTGGACAGCATGACAGCATCAGTGCCATCGAAAATGGCATTAGCCACGTCCGAAATTTCGGCTCTGGTGGGGCGCGGATTGTTCACCATACTATCCAGCATTTGGGTGGCAGTAATTACCGGAATCCCCAACCGATTTGCGGTGGCAATTAAGCGCTTTTGGAGGATGGGAACGTCTTCTGCTGGCAGTTCCACCCCCAAATCACCTCTAGCAACCATTACGCCATCGCAGAGAGACAGAATTGCCTCCATTTCTTGAATGGCTTCGTGCTTTTCAATTTTGGCAATCACTGGGACTAACTTGCCTGTGCTGGAAATTAGCTCTTTGATTTCCAGCACATCTTGGGGATTGCGGACAAAACTCAAAGCTACCCAATCCACACCTTGGTCTAAACCAAACATTAAATCCCGACGGTCTTTATCTGTCATCGCCTTGATGGACAGATAAACGCCGGGAAAATTCACGCCCTTATTGTTGGACAACACGCCGCCAACTACTACGCGGCAATGTAATTGCCGTGCCGCCTTGTCCACTTCCTCCACTTGCATTTCCACCTTACCGTCATCAAGCAAGATGGTGGCATTGGCAGGAACTTCATCCGCTAGGGGTTCATAGGTAACGGAACTGATTTCGATTGTACCGACAACTGGGTGACTGGTGAGCGTGAAGCGATCGCCCTTTTTCAGTTCAATTGACCCATGTTCAAACCGCCCCAAGCGAATTTTTGGACCCTGTAAGTCCTGTAAAATCCCTACGGGTTGATTTAGCTCAAAAGCAGTTTGGCGAATCAGGCGAATACTGCGAAGATGGTCTTCGTGAGAGCCGTGGGAAAAGTTGAGACGGAGAGTAGTCGCCCCCGCTTCAATTAAGGCGCGTAGCACGTCTGGCTGGCTAGTCGCAGGGCCAATGGTGGCAACAATCTTTGTCCGACGCTGGGAATCTCGCAATTGCATGGAAGAAAATCCGATGGGATAGCTGGCAGGTAGCACAGATTGCCTAGGGTGTTTGCTGGCACAGCAGGCAAATGGGATAGTACCACATCCCGATTAGCAGCGATCTGTCTATACTGATATTTTTCACTTTTTGATTTCCACCGCCGGAGGGTTAGTCCTGCCATCGGGTAAAGTGGCTCCCTGCATATTAGCTCCCCCAAAATCTACGCTTTCCCTGGCTTTGGCTCCGTACAAGCTGGCATTTTGCAGATTGGCAAACTGAAAATTCGCCCCGCTGAGATTGGCTCCAATCAGCAACGCACTGGTTAAATTAGTTTGGATCAGTTGGGCGCGAGTTAAATTAGCCCCAATCAAAATTGTTCCCGTCAAATCGGCTCCGCTCAAATCTGCCCCTGTCAAGTTAGCATCGCTCAAGTCATATTTGCTTAAGTCAAATCCTCTCAAGTCGCAATTCTGGCATTCTTTAGCGGTAAGTAATCTTTCCAGATTGGGGTTGGTTTGGGCTGGAGTCGCCGTTGCCCACCCTAGGGGCGAGCAGCAAGCTAACACAGCGAGCAATTTAGCCCACTTGCGCTGATTGGCTGGAATGGTCAAGCTATTCTTCACTTAATGACTCCTGAAGACCATTACTAAATAAGGTAACATCGGAAGCGCGATCGCCCAACATATTATTCTTCTCTTGTGCCATTGCCAAGCTCAAACTCCACCAAATTAAATGACTGTATTGAGCGCATTCAAACCAAGTTAGTCCAAATACCAAATAAGCAATTGTTACCGCTTCTACTTCTCGGAATGGAGATAAAATTGTTTGCCAGCAATAAAAACCTAAAAGCAGAGTATAAGCAACCATCCCCAGCCACCCCACTGACAGCAATACATCCAGAAACAAGTTATGGGCTTTATTAGAAATTAGGGCTTGTTTCCGGCGTTCGCCTTCAACATTCATATAAGTAAAAGTCAAGTCGTTAAGATTGACAATTGTAGGCGGATTCTCCTGGTTCAAAATATGTGGGTAAGCAATGCCAAACCCATCAAAACCCCATCCCCATAAAGGTCGTTCTTGAATGCCTCTGACTGCTAATTCCCACAAATATACCCGGTCAGAAGTTATCTGCTTGATTAATGGTAAATTGGCAATCTTTTTAGGGCTGCTTAACAAGACAATTATCGCCAAGCCAATTGCTGCTATAATGCTGATTATTTTAGGATATTTTGGGCTGAATAAATAGGCGATCGCCACTCCCACCGCTAAAATAATTGCTCTCGTTTTTGTCAGCAGTAGCGCTGGCACAATTAGACCGCCAATTAGCACCAATGTCCGCATTTTTAACCACCGTTGGCGGTAGCCAATTATCCCAAGTAATAGAGCCATACTTAAAACAATCCCTGCATGACCCCGATGGGAATATAATCCAATTGGTTGATGGTCTTGAAAAATACTACTGACTAAAATATTATCTTTTAACAATTGTCCTGTAGTCGCTGTATAATCAATCCGCCAATTTATTACCTGGGGAAAAATACTAGCCGCTAGCACCGCTCCCCCAATCAGAATCCCCTTGAATTGCGCTCTGGCTAATTGGGGATAAAGTTGTAATAGTAAGGAATTGCTGAGGGTAAAAACTGCCACTACCAACCAATACAGCCAGCCATCCCCCATTTCTTCCTGCCCTAAAAAAGATCGCCCAGGAAAAGGGCTATTAAAACTAGCGAGCAAACCAATTCCTAAGAATATTTGCCACAACCAACAGCTAATCCGCCAAGAGCGAGTTAGTCGAAAATTATCTGGCAGGGGGAACAAGGCAAGTAAATTTGTCACGCACAGCAGTAAGAGGATAAAAAATTTTGGTTGCGTCCAAATTTGTCCTCGACTAGCACCCCAAGGATTGATGAGAATTATGCTTAGAGCTAGCAGCCAAGTATATAGTTGTTCCACCCCTATTTATTTCTCCAGATTTTCATTCCTTGCCAGCAAGTAGTTGCGAGCAACCCGATTAATCCTAACCAAGATGTCGGCTCTGGGACTTTTCTTGGTACTTCCGGTTCTATAGGACGCATTTTAAAACTGCCAATTCTATCATCAAATGCTAGTTGGATGGGAAAAGCAGTTTCGGGAGTATTCCCAATTAGGCTGTCAATATCAGTAATTTTAAAATTAGGGACTCCTGCCCCTAGCAAGGAAACAAAATCTAGGCTATCTCCAGGAGAAAATTCTCCTAAAATTTGGTCGCCGACTGAGACTGTATAGTGATGGTCTAGACCTGTAGGGAAATCTAAGATTTCTGTGAACAATGTGCCGTCTAAAGCTTCAAATTCAAAGCCGTTACTCGCAGGAGGATCGTACCAACGACAGCTACGAACATTATTAAATACTTGCCAACTTCCCTCTTTTGCGTTTGGAAGGATAGGATTATTTTGCATTCGACCTTGATTTTCAGGAATAAATCCAGCCCCTCCACTACCCCCAGTCACAAACAAATTATCTGTGGGAGGTTCGCTTTGGTCGTACAGTTCAATATGAAGTTCGTAATTACCTCGGTCTTCGCCACGACGACCCCCATTAGCAGCAAAGACATTTAAATTGATCCTGCCATTACTAGGGACAATACCCATCAGTGCAGAAGCAAAGCCATCTCCCAATGTACTACTGTTATCATCGCTCATAAAACCAGGGTTGTTAGAGGTTAAGTAGGTGTTTGGATTGCATCGATTTCCGGGTATGTCGTTATCAATCTTGGCAGTGAATTTTTTTCCTGGAGTCAGTCCTGTCAGATTGAAGCTATCTACTTCAGTACCAGAGGATAGGCCGTCGGAGAAATAATAATAGGAACAGTCATCGCTACTGCTAATACTTTTGGCTGGACAAGAGTCGTCGCGACGGCGCTTTGTTTGGTTTCTCCAACCCCACGAGATCCCATCATAAATCATGACAGTTTTATTTCCAAGTTCTCGAACCAGGAAGAGTTCGGCATTCCAGTAATGGCCTTCCTCGGGATCGGATCTGTATGACCTGTCAAAAAAATCGGGGCGATAAAAATTGGATTGATATTCTGTCGGCCAATAGTATGGCGTGTCTGTTCTATCTTTAATATCTATAATGTTCTCGTTCAGACCATGTATTTCTTTTGCGCCAGAATGATTGCTCACAACTCGCTGAATCCAATTAAGACGATCTGGAAACTGAGGGTCTCCTTCTCCTGGGACGAAATCCAGAGAAAGCAGCGCACCAACTCCACTCTTGATACCATAAACTGTAGGAGATCCACAGTCAGTATCTATACCACAAGCATAATATTGCTTGATTCTAAACTCGCCTGTTAGACTTCGGTTGCCTTCTCTAGGTGGCGCGGTCAGAAATCTCCAGTCTGGAAATTCCTCTTCTAATAGGCTTTTCAAGCCAGGTGTCCCGCCTCGTTGAAGGACTCTGAAATCCTTTACCCATGAGTAGCCTTCTCTATTTCCAATTCTATATGGAACTTTGTCAAAGTTGATGTAGCTACTTGGATCTGTGTCATAAGTAATATAGACAGCATGGCTAGACCGAGCGTTGAATAAAGCTAAAGACGTTCCTACCAGCACGGCAATAAAATATTGTCTTGATTGCATTTTTATCTCCTTGGTACAGTGATTTATCCGAAAAAGACCGTCTTATCTGGATTCTAAATAAATCGAAATTATGACTGAGTTTGAGTTCGCTACTGGACGAGGTTAAACTCAAGAGGAGATGTAACAATTTCGCCTACCCAAACATCTTCTATTTTGATAGGTTTAGATGGTAAATGATCGTGTCTTAATGTCTTTGGCCTTAGCATAAAAGACGGATTATCTCCCCAACTAGCTTGCTCCCAGTCAGGATAAGGATTTTCATATATGACATGAATTGAGTATGTGCCAGCCCCTTCAAACTTGCCATACCACCAATGGACAGCATCTTTTCTCGTAAATGGAAACTTCAGTTCATTTCTAATCCATTCAAAACATCCTTCCACTAAGAAAGTCACGCTTTCTCCAGGTATCAGTAATTTAAAATCAGAGGATTCTGGGGAGCCAGCTGTGTTAGCCAGAGGTCCAGACTCTGGAACTTTTTGTTGGTTTGCTTGTCGGAATTGTGGGCGGACTGCGAAGAGTAAAAAATAACGAGGATTAGCTGTCTGGTTAGTAATCTGAATGCCAAACTGAACTTGAGTTTTAGCACCCTCCTGTTTAGGAGGAATTCGGATTACGCGCTCCGGCATCACCGTTCTAAATTGAATGCCATCCACTTCAAGTACATCGCTGTCGTTTAATTCAAAAGATGTCATGTTGGCTCCCCCCTCAATTTGTCGGTCTTGATACACCATGACATTTCTCGGTACATGGCTCAATGCCATTGTCGCCAAAAATCCTAGAATTGCAGCTAAAACTATCGCCAAGAATTTACCCATGAGTAATTTCTCGCCCTGAGTAACGTTATTAAAAATGTTTTTTTTCCTAGTGATTTATCCTAGGCAAGTTATTTTTTTGATTAGTATGCCATATTATATTATACCGGAGCCTGCACTCTTATGAATGTTAAGTAAAGCACAAAATCTTGCTTAATTTAAAAAATCTGATGAATATTTATTATTAATGTTTAAGAAACTGTAGTTCGCTGAGAACCAAATGCCCCTAAAGAACCCAAGATATAGCCGAATTGAAACCATGGTTGAAATTTACTTGATTGCGTGCCGGATCAGGCTAAACTCAATAAAAGTTATGGCTATATTTGCCACCCCACCTAAGATGCACAGGAATTAGGGAAAAGGTCGCTCGCAACCGTATTTTTTGCCATCAGGAGCGATCGCATCGCAAAAAGTTGCCCCAGTGAGGATAGTATTTTCTAAGTTGGCTCCTTTGAGATTGGTTTTAGTCAGATTGGCATTGGTCAAGTCAGCTAGTTTGAAATTAACTCCACTCAAATCGGCTTCGCTGAAATCGGCATTTTCCATATAAGTTTGTTGCAAATCTGTTCCTCGAAGACTAGCACTTCTAAAGTTACTATTTTTTAAACTGGCACGACGGAGATTTGCCCCATTGAGATTTGCTCCTCGGAAATTGACATCGCGCAGGTTAGCGCTGTTGAGACTAGCTCCGTGTAAATCCGCATTGGTGAGATCCGATCCCACGAGATAAGACATACTCAAGTTTGCCCCAGTTAAGTCTGCACCATTCAAGTCAGCTTTTTCTAGATAAACATTAATTAGATTGGTACTTCGCAGATTGGCTTTTTCTAAATTGGCATTCTGGAAATTGGCTTGTAAAATATTGGCATAGCCAAAGTTTGCCGCACTGAGATTGGCATTTTTAAATTCAGCCGAATTCAGGTTGGAACTGCTGAAGTTAGTATTTTTTAATTGGGCATTGTTGAAACTTGCACCAATTAAATCTGCTCCTCGGAGATCTGCTCCTTCCAGATTGGCATTATTCAAGTCTGCCTGACTGAGATCTGCACCGCGAAGATCTGCCCCGCGCAAGTTGGCATGGGTAAAACTAAATCTTAATCCTCTCAGATTAGCGCCTCTGAGGTCGCATTGGGAGCATTCGCCAGTTTCCCGCAATTGTCTCAGATGGGTGGGATTTTCGGCACGGCTAGGGGCGGCTAGGCAGGAAAGAGCGAGCAAAGTGGCAATTACTACTGAGTGGCAGCGCATAGCAGTGGGGAGAGTTTGAGGCTTGATTACCCAAAATCTAACATCTCCCATCCCGAATTGGTTGGTCA
This sequence comes from uncultured cyanobacterium, assembly GCA_936920195.1. GTDB lineage: Bacteria > Cyanobacteriota > Cyanobacteriia > Cyanobacteriales > FACHB-T130 > CAKZHE01. Next base: position 22,743 of record CAKZHE010000066.1, read on the forward strand.
AGGCGCTGTTACCAAAATTGTTACTGCCGAGGGTTTAGCTGTCGGTTGTTTTTAATATAGCGATATGCGCTCCGAAACGCACACGCACAAACAAACCGTGGTTGACTCCCACGGTTTTTTATTTTTAAAGCTTTTTATTCATGGATTTCTTTGACTATTTCCTGTAACCTGCCATGTTGTACTGCGTCGATTAGGTGGGTAATGATGTGTTCTTCGGCTTCAATCAAAGTTTTTCCTAGAGGAGAAAGGGCTTCAACTTCGGCGATCGCTCGTTGTTTATCTATTACTCCTGCTCCCCTCACTCCCAATTTTACCTCTGGTTCGCGACGAATTCTTTCAGCGGTGATTTTTGCTTTCTGACTAGAGGACAGACTTGAGAAGGATAGACAACTATTTTCTCCTCTGGTTTTGGCAAGTAGATAGTCCCGAAGACTTACTATTTCACCATTTATATCGAAGCTCACAGGTAATTGTAATTCTTGAGCTAGAGCCTTTGGTATGGTCATGGTTTCATGCCTCCTATTTTAGCGTCACCGTGAACGGCTTTGACTTGAGGTTGATTAGACATTAGTTGCTCTGGCTCTAATTCGCCTGAAACTCGAATAACGTATAGATTCTTTTTGGAGCTAATGTTAATTACTCCGTATTCCTCGTCAATTTGCAAATTTGCTAATTATGGCAACTCTTTGACATATTCTAAAGAAATTTGATCGGAGGTTAGTTCTAAGGTGACTAGGTATCTGTTGATATTCATGGCAGTTGATTGTTTGCTAGAACTTTGTTAAAATTATACTATCATACCATGTTAAAAAACCTTTTTGCAAACTAACAAAGTAATGCCTTCCATGCCTAGGACGATTACTTGTTCTCCCCGTTGGCAAACAGTTTGAGAATCACCATGAAAGCGTGCAGGCCATGAGGTTGCTTGCCATTGCACTCTTCCGGGTTGATCGGCGGCGATCGCCTTTTCCACAATCCCACCTTTGACAGGTTGGGGAAAAATTTTGATTTCAGCATCAAAGAAGTTCATAAGTCTTCTCTCTTTGGTTAAGTAAGGTTTGAGTGATGAAGAGCGATCGCACTTAGAAGAATAGGCGATCGCCTTTGGGTTAACGGTAGGTTATCTCTAAGGGGGAGAATTTTTTTATCCCACAATTCTGTATTTTGGGCGCTCGTCAGCGGTTAAATTGCCTAACGGAGGATAGTACGTATGGAGTGTAACTAATGGGGAGTCGGATTTGTTTCCAAAAACGTGGATTTCTCCGGGATGGACTATGGCAATTTCGCCTGTTTTTAACTCCTGGGCTTGACAACCAACGATTAGTTTTTCCCCTAATTCAGATTCGCCAACTTGTTGAAAAATTTGGTTTACTCCTGTTCCTTCCAAGATTTTGATGACGGCGGTGGAAAACCCATTTTTATAGAGGTTGGTATGGGTATGAGCATCACTCTCTTGTCCGCTTTCCCATCCAAATCCAGACACTTCTATCACAGGAGTCCAGAAAATTGGATGGTGCGAGTATTTGGCTGGGGCTGGCTTGAAAGTAATATACTTTTTGAGCCAACTCTTCGGTAAGTTCAGCCCCTTCACCATTTCTTTGGCTTTTTCAACTGATTCTATGGCTTCTGCCTGTTGAGCAAAGACAAGTAATTTAGCAAATACTTCCTGTTGCTCTTCTTTTTCTTGGAATGTACTAATATCTCCCTGAGTCAATGGTAATGATTTCATTCTTAAGTGCATCCCCCACTCGTTTGGATGAGTGACTAATTTGTTTCTGAATGAAATTAGCCTAGCTGTCTTTTAAAGCAACAAAATTTAGAAAATATGTAGAAATAGTCAATGTAGAATTAGTGTAGAAACATCTACGGTTAGCAACTTTATTCCTACACAATGCCAGATCTAGCAGGATTATAAAAATCATGCTAAAATACTTTCGCAGAATCAATCAGGTATCAACTTATGTCCTGGGAGCAGTTCCTAGAAGAGATTGCCAGAGAGCATCAATTAACGCCAGAGCAAAAGGAAGCCTTTATCGCGAGGTTTGATAAAAATGAAACCCAAGCTGCCATAGCGCTGAATATCGATCTATTTGCTTTCAAGCAGCGCATGAAAGATGTGTATAAAAAGTTTGCTCGCAGTTGTCCTGAAATTAACTCTAGGGGCAGAGGAAAATTTGAAAAATTAGCAGCTTGGTTGCAAAAGCGATATCAAGGGCAAAAATCGGAAATCCGGCAAGGGGAGCTACTATCGAGCAATCCTGCTGATATTGACATATCGAATCAAGTTTTATTCAATCCCTTTGGCAAAACAGGGCGGATCGCCAAACCAGAAGATTTTTTTGGTCACGAAGACATTTTAGATCAGCTATTTGAGTCACTGAATCAAGGTCGCAATCTCTCTCTAGTTGGTAAAGATCAAATTGGTAAGTCGTCAATTTTGTCAATGATTTGTTACTGGGGTTCCCAGCGACTGCAACTGCCTCCGGAGGCGTTTATTTATTTAGATATGCAGAATATTCATAATGAAAATGAATTTTTTGAGGCGCTATGCGATCATTTAAATATATCGTTTTGTCGGGGCTATAATTTGGCAAAAGCGTTACGTGGAAAACGCTATATTGTCTGCATTGATCAAATTGAAAAAATGAAGAGAAAAAAACATTTTTCAGGGGCTGAACGGGAAGAGTTACGGGGACTGGCGGGGGGAGATTCGACACCGTTGAGCTTAGTAATTGCTAGTCGTTCGCCATTGGATCGGTTGTTTCCTGGCTCGGATAGCATGACATCTCCACTATATAATATTTGCAGCCAAATCAATATGGAACCTTTTTCGCCTGATGTTGCCCGTGCCTTTATTACTACCCGATTGAAGGGAACTGGTATCTTCTTTACAGAGAGCCAAATTAATCAACTGATAGAAAAGACTAAAGGCCATCCCGGTCGCTTGCAACAAGCCGCCGCCGATTTATACCGCAGTCTGAGGAAATCCTAATGTCTACCTTTCCTACCTATCGAGGCAAACTGCCTTCATCTCTGAATCCCTTCAATCCACTTCATTACTTGTGGCTGGCTTATTGGATTTACTTTCGCCCCACTGCCCTCAAATCCTATCTTTACGAGACTAATCCTGAGTTTTATCGGGCTGGATTGGGAATCAATATTTTTAGTCCTTTGCGCTTTCCAGCTTACCGCAATCTTTATCTGATGGTTCCGGGAGCGATTCTATCGCTTTCTGTGGTGGCTAGGTTGGTGTTTGTACTAATTACCAGTTGGATTTCTAGAACGCCCATAGACTGGGCTAACATCAGTCAGGGTGCGCCTTGGGGTATAGCTTGGGGAATTGGTGTTGGAGTAGCCTATAGTTTCATTGCTAGCTTGGCTTTTGGGGTGGCAGGTAGCATTGGGGGTGGAATTGCAACTGGCGTGGCAGTTAGCTTGACAGCAGGTGTCAGATTCGGGATGGAAGTCGGCATCGCAGTTGGCATTGCAGGTGGTGTAGCAGTAGCTGTTGCATTTGGCGTAGCAGGAGGGATAGCTCTAGGTGCATCATTTGGTGCTGCATTTGGGGCAGCTGTAGGATTGGGAGTTGCAATAGCTTTAGATATTAGAGTTGGTGCAGCAATTAGTTTTGCAGGTATTGTTGGCGCTTTGGGTATGATCTTTTATCCAATCGATTTCCTCCTAGCATGGAAAAGTATACTCCTAGGCCACAGGCATCCTGTAGAACAAGATGAGTTGGTAGTGTTACCACTGCCTGGAACGCAGAAGTATTTGCTACAACAGTTAAAACAGCCTGCACTGGCTGGATTAGGCATTATCGCAGAAGTAGCTCGCAACCCTTTTCAGCGTTGGGCTGTACATCAGGCGTTACAAGCCTATCTGCACAATCGCGATCGCTCAACACACCTTCACTTTCTCTACAATTTGCTCGTCTATCCCAAGTTAGATGAGTATGTGTTTGCGCCCCTAAATCAAACAGATTGGGAAATACTGCCCACTACTAGGAAATTGTTGCTGGGAGAAATCAGTAACAAGTGGGTGGATTGTAATACTGAATGGGCTGGCAAGTTAGCTGAGAGACTGGTTTGGTTTTTGACTAAGAGATGGCGCGATCGCCCTGAAACCCCCCTAACTAAGTTTGCCGGAATACTTTATGAACTGCTGGATGAAAAGACTGTTAATGCTGAAAAATTCAAGTTGTCTAAGTATGAAAGCATTTATAGCAGTTTGAGGGACTACTCAGGAGGGGAGGAAATTGCTCAATCCTTTGCAGCATTGGCAAAGTTTTTAGATTATGCCGATCTTTCCGAGCTACCCGCAGCTATTGATGAGAGTCAGCAACTCAATCAAGTTAGGGGTGACTATACTAATTCTACATCTATTAGACCAACGGTGCTAAATACGATCGCTCGTCTAGCAGAAGTGGGTGCAGAGGTGGCTAATTACCAAGCCGCTACTAGCAAGATCAACAAACAGGCAGCACTGCTCCGCGCTACCGATGACTTAGATGCTCTGGATAAGTATGTACTGACAGAGGTAGCTGTGCCAGAACAGACAATCCTGCGCCGGATTATCCGCCAGTGGCGCGGATTAGTTAGCGAAGTTGGCGGCACAATTGGGCGAGTTGAGGTATCGCACCACATCGTCAATCCTTATATAGCAGGAAATCCAGTCAAAGATCCTCTGTTTGTAGGGCGCAAAGACATTTTGAAAAGCCTAGAGGAACTGTGGGGCAAGCCAGGACAGTGCGACTCGGCGGTACTATATGGTCATCGACGTATGGGTAAATCTTCGATTCTGCAACGCTTAAGCAGTATTGATTTTGGCACACCAACAAAGGTTGTCGATTTCAATATGCAGCGGGTTGGTAAAGTGGACAGTAGCGGACAATTACTGTTTTACTTAGCGCTGGCAATTTATGATAGCTGGGGTGAAGGGGCTAAGACTGATCTAGTAGAACCAAAGCCAGAAGACTTCAGCCAAGATCCGTACATCGCTTTTGATAGATTCTTAAAACGCCTCGATCGGGTTCGGGATGGTCATCGCTTCATCATTACGGTTGATGAATTTGAATATATCGAGCAACAGATTGAGGATGGACGCATCGATCCTTTTTTAATTGGAAGCTGGCGGGGGACATTCCAGACTTATCCTTGGTTTATTATGGCTTTTGCAGGGCTGCACAACCTGGAAGAAATGCGGCGAGACTATTGGAATCCTCTCTATGGAAGCGTTACCGCAGTTCGAGTGAGTTTTTTGAGTGATGCCGAAGCAACAAAATTAATCACTCAGCCTACAGATGATTTTCCTCTAGATTATGACTTGGGTGCAGTAGAAAAAATTATTCAGTTAACCCACGGTCAGCCCTATCTAGTGCAACTGATCTGCGACAACTTGGTAAAGCGCTTTACCAGCGAAATTAGAGAGGGGAGCAAAAGCGATCGCCGTTTCACTATTGAGAATGTGGATGCTGTCATCAATAGTCGAGAGTTTTATGAAGGAAACGGCAGTGCCTACTTTGATGGGGTGTGGGGACAAGCGCGAAACAGTAAGCCAGGGGGTCAACTGGAGATCTTAAAGGTGCTGGCTGCTAGCAGTTTGTCATTGACAGATCTGGCAAATCAAACTAATCTCAGTCTTGATATAGTCAGAGCGGCCTTAAAAACCTTGCAAAACCATGATGTAATTGAGGAGAGTAACGGAAACTACAGTTATACAGTCGAACTAATGCGGCGCTGGGTGCAAGAGCGTCGGGATTGAGCAATTTTTAGGGTGAGAATATCTCTAATATAAAAATTTATCCCAATTTTAGTTTTAGGTTGTAGAGTAACCTAGACAATGCAAGAATTTTCGAGATGTCTTTACCTGAGAAGAATTTCAAAAATCATTAGTTTTACTAATCGGCAAAAATTCAGGAGAGCCTGGTGATAAAAATATTTGGATCGAGATCATTTGTATCGTTCGTTGTATTATTTCTAGCAGTGTTTGCTACTATAATTTTTATTTGGTTGATCTTCCCTAAAGAACCTGCCCCTGTATCATTGCGTATTCTAGGGGATAGTTTTAGCGGCTATAGCACTTTCCGCGATCCTGACTTTAAGGAGGCTCTCAAAAAATCTCAGATTGGCTTAACTTATGAGGATGAACTGGATCAAGCAAAACGTGCCGAGGAGCTAAAGTCAGGAAAAGCTGACTTAATTTTAACCACCCTGGATCAATTTATCAGGCAAAGCACATACTCATCCGGAAAAATAGTTGGACTAATTGACCGCAGTAATGGAGCCGATGCGGTGCTACTAAATACCCCAAAATATCCCAACCTCAATTCATTGGAAGATTTACAACAGTTTATAAAAATAGAGAACTCCCAAGGGCGGAAGCCAAATATTGCTTTAGCCCAAAATACTCCTAGCGAGTTTCTAGCATTTATGCTAACTACCAAAGAACATTTCAAACTGTCAGATTTCCAAATCATTAACAAGAAAGATGCCAAAGAGGTTTGGCAGTACCTAACCCAATTGCAAGATGCACCAGTTGCGGTTCTTTGGGAACCTTATGTTACTCAGGCTCGAAAACAAGGATACACAGTAGTCTTCTCCAGTAAAGAAAAACCGAGAGTAATTATTGATGTAATCGTCGCATCTAACAAATCAATTGACTCAAAATCTGATAATATTTCAAAACTTTTAGAAATCTACTACAATCGTATCCACGAAAGAATATTTGACCCATCGCTGATGGATCGCCAAATATCTAAGGACGACAAGAATTTATCATCAGAAGATGCAAAAGCTATTAGAGAAAGTATTCAATTTTTTACGCTTCCACAGTCTCACCATTGGTTAAGTAAAAACAAACCAGAAGAAAAAATAAAATATATTATTAGCTTGTTGAATTTAGTAGGTAAACCGCCTCAAGAGTCGCAAAAGTTTTTTCAGCCTCAAGAGTTGCAACAATTTTATCAGCCTGCAACTGCAGCGAAAAATGTAGAAAAATTGCACGATTCATGTAAGACAACTAGTGGCAACAATATAGATGAATTTAAAGAAATTTGCAAGTTTTTCCGTTTATTGGATGTGACAAAAAAGCCGAAAATTGGAGAAGTTAAGTTTGATGAACGTTCTGGAAAATTAAAAGATCAAAGCAAACAAATTCTTGATGAGTTAGTTGAAGTCATTGAAGTGTACGACCCTAAAACTGTGGCAGTGAAAGTAACAGGTCATGCCTCTGGTAGTCAAGGCAGCAGTCTCAATAATAAACTTAGTAAAGAGAGAGCAAAGGTAGTTGGTCAATATCTGAAAGAGCAACTGGAAAAATATAACATTAAAGACGAGGGAAAAAGTGTTTGGTATCCTCTTGGTAAAGTTCCCCCAGATGATCCTCTCCAAAGCCGTGCCGAAATTCGCTTGATTCCGCGCCAATAGATTTGGTGGTCAAAAATAAAAGACTATAAGCAAAAGTTCGTAGTTGGGCTTTAGCCCTCCGGATTAGGGCTGAAGCCCAACTACAAACTTCCTTTCATGGGTTTAAGCTTGCCCCTGGGGTTGGAATTGGAATAGGGAATAAACGACATCCCGACGAATGTCAATCATCATTTCCAAGAACATTTCATAACCCTCTTGCTTGTACTCAATCAGAGGATCTTTTTGTCCATAACCGCGCAATCCCACGGATTCCCGCAACCCATCCATACCTTGTAGATGTTCTCGCCACAAAGTATCAATCCGCTGTAAAATAAAGAATCGTTCCGCTTGGCGCATCAATCCAGGTTGGATTTGATCGATTTGGGCTTCTTTCATGTCGTAGGCTTTGCGGACTTCTTCATACAAGAAATTTTTGATTTCTCCCACTGTCATATCTTCCAGATGGGATGGCTCCAAGTCGGCGAGCAGAAAGACAAATTCTTTGACTTTGGCAATCAAATTATCTAATGCCCATTCTTCCTGGGGCAAATCCGGATTAACGTAGGCATCCACAATGTCATCCATAGTCCTTTCGGCATAGGTGACAACCTGCTCCTTCAAGTCTTGCCCTTCTAATACCCGCCGCCGCTCGGCATAGATGGCGCGGCGCTGATTGTTCATCACTTCATCGTATTCAAAAACCTGTTTGCGGATGTCGTAGTAATAGGTTTCAACCTTTTTCTGCGCTCCTTCCAAACTGCGGGTGAGCATTCCCGATTCAATTGGCATATCTTCTTCGACGTTGAAGACTTTCATTAATTGGGCAACGCGATCGCCGCCGAAAATTCGTAGTAAATTATCTTCTAAGCTCAAAAAGAATTTGGTGGAACCGGGGTCCCCTTGTCTGCCTGCTCTCCCCCGCAATTGATTATCAATCCGGCGGGATTCGTGTCGCTCTGTGCCAATGACGTGCAATCCCCCCAATTTAACTACTTCTTCGTGTTCGGTTGTAGTAAACTGTTCGTATTCTTTGCGAACAGTTTGGTAGGCTTCCCGCAACTTTTGAATTGCTGGGTTATCTGTGGGAGCTTTTTCCGATGCGATCGCTACTACATCTTCAGCTTCCAGTTCTGTGATACCTTGGAAACCATACTGTTTGACCGCAAATTCCACTGCATCCTTCAGAACTTTTTCACTTTTGGCTGACAATTCCGTGGGGAAAATCTTCGGCGATACTTTCCAAGTTTTCACCTTTTTATCAGGATCGAAACCTTGGGCTGGAGGGCGGCTATCTCTGGCTCCTGCCGCTCGCACTGGAGCCACAGAATCCTCTTGTTCTGGTTGCACCACCTGGGGCATAAAATATTCCCTGACCTTCAACCGCGCCATATAATCGGCGTTACCTCCCAGGATAATATCGGTTCCCCGTCCTGCCATATTCGTCGCAATTGTTAAGGCTTTTTTCCGTCCGGCTTGGGCGATAATTTCTGATTCCCGCTCCACATTTTCCGGTTTAGCATTCAACAAATTGTGGGGAATTTCTAATTGATTCAGCAACCGGGATAGTAATTCAGATTTTTCTACACTTGTGGTTCCTACTAAAACTGGTCTGCCCAATTCGTGCATTTCCGCACATTCGTGAGCGACGGATTGCCATTTACCATTCTCGGTTTTGTAGACCACATCAGACAAATCTCTCCGTCCAGATTTGCGATTGGTGGGAATCACCGTAACTTCAATTTTATAGATTTTTTCCAGTTCGGCTTCCTCGGTTTTGGCAGTCCCCGTCATCCCCCCCAATTTGGGATAGAGTAAAAAGAAATTTTGGTAAGTAATAGTTGCCAAAGTTTGAGTTTCATTTTGAATTGGCACTCCTTCCTTCGCTTCAATTGCTTGGTGCAAACCATCGCTCCAGCGCCTTCCCATCAGTACCCGTCCGGTAAACTCGTCTACAATGACGATTTCATCACTTCGGACAATATAATTAACGTCGAGGGTAAATAATTCCTTGGCTTTGATGGCATTAAATATATAGTGCGCCCAGGGATCTTCGGGGTCATAAAGGTCAGTGACTTGCAACAAATTTTCCGCTTCGGCAAAGCCTTCATCGGTCATCAAAACGTTGCGAGCTTTTTCATCTACTTCGTAATGTCCAAATTCATTTTCCGATTTTTTGGGAATTAGTTGGCGGGCAATATCAGCGGCTCGCATATACTTTTCCGTCGGGCGCTCGACTTGCCCAGAAATAATGAGGGGGGTGCGAGCTTCGTCAATCAGTACCGAGTCAACTTCGTCAATGATGCAGTAATTGAAGGGGCGCTGCACTACATCCGTCATCGACGTTGCCATATTGTCCCGCAGGTAGTCAAAACCTAACTCGCTGTTGGTACTGTAGGTAATATCGCAGTCGTAATTCTTTTTGCGATCGCTTGGGTCCATGTTTTGCTGAATTAATCCCACACTCAGTCCCAGGAAGCGATGCACTTGTCCCATCCATTCCGCATCCCGGCGAGCCAGGTAATCATTAACGGTGACGACGTGAACCCCTCTCCCAGTCAGGGCGTTGAGGTAGGCAGGCAAGGTAGATACCAGGGTTTTACCTTCCCCAGTTTTCATTTCCGCAATTTGCCCTTTGTGGAGAACCACACCACCCTGGAGTTGCACTTCAAAGTGTTTCATGCCCAAAACTCGGTGAGCCGCTTCCCGCACCACGGCAAAGGCTTCCGGGAGCAACTCATCTAAAAGATCGGTGCGATCGCGCTCTGTGGTAGCTTTGTCCAACCGCTGTTTAAACTCTACTGTTTTAGCTTTCAGCTGCTCGTCAGACAGTTTCTGGATGTCTTCATCCAGCAGCTTAATTTCTTGAATGTATGGCTGATATTTTTTCAGCTTACGTGCATTCGGGTCGCCCAGCAAAGTTTTTAACATAACAGAAGAAGGCTTATATCCACAAAGATTAGGTACTCAGCAGCGCATCTGAATCATTTGTGGTGTAGGGGTAGCGCCCCCGTGCCTACCCCGTTACATCGGGGCAACCACGGGGGGATTGCCCCTACGGAATTGCACAACTCATTCAGACGCACTATATGGGGAGATCGGGTCAAAGGGAATGCCCAAGAATCAAAAATATCTTTTTTCTTTGCTCCCGACTCTAACCATCCTGACCATTGACCATCCTATCATTTTCGTTCCCACTCAGGGGCGAGAGATGGAAAATATTGGCAGGAAAATCTTTTTCGGCTGGATTCAGTGCTATTGATCGATATAGTGGCAAAAGCTAGAATGCAGTCTTCAGAATCTAGCTGCGAGCGAACCATGAATCAAGCACCTAGCCTTCTCCCTTTGACGATTGCCCCCGCCCAAATCCTGCGCGGTGACAAAATCCTGGCTTCAGCGGGAAGCACTATTGCCCGTTTGGGAACTTCCCCCTTAATTATAGGTGGCGATCGCGCTCTCCAGGCGATCGCGCCAATTTTATCTCCCATCCTCGCCCAACATTCTCTCCCCATCGCTACCGCTCAGGTGAGTGAATGCAGCGAAGCCACATTAGGGGAATTGCGCCAAGCCGTCAGCACCCATCAAGCGAATTTGATTATCGGTACTGGGGGAGGCAAAGCCCTAGATGCGGCAAAGTTGCTCGCCCATCAGTGCGGATTGCCCATCGTGACTATTCCTACCTCGGCTGCCACCTGTGCGGCGTGGACAGCCTTAGCTAATATTTATTCTCCGGAGGGAGCATTTCTCTACGATGTCACTTTGTCGCGCTGTCCTGACCTATTGGTGCTAGATTATAGTTTGATTGCCACTGCTCCCCAACGGACTTTAGTTGCGGGGATTGGGGATGCGATCGCCAAATGGTACGAAGCCTCAGTTAGTAGCGGTACATCGGAACAAACTCTAATTATTGCAGCGGTTCAACAAGCCAGAATCCTGCGCGATATCCTTTTCCAAAAATCTGCTGCTGCCTTGGAAGCTCCCGGCAGCACCATTTGGCAAGAAGTTGTTGATGCCACGGTGTTACTCGCCGGAGTAATTGGGGGAATTGGGGGAGCGCAATGTCGTACTGTTGCCGCCCATGCCGTTCACAATGGATTAACCCATATTCCTGCCAGTCATGGCACATTGCACGGGGAAAAAGTCGCTTTCGGAATTTTGGTGCAATTGCGGTTAGAAGAAATGATTCTTGGCAACCAACTTGCCGCCGCTGCCAGACAACAATTACTGAAATTTTATAGCGAAATTGGTTTGCCCCAAACTTTAGACGATTTAGGTTTAGGCAACATCACCCTAGGAGAATTGCGCCAAGCCGCCGAAATTGCCACCGCCCCCAATTCTGACATTCATCGTTTACCTTTTACCGTCATTCCCGATCAATTAATGGCAGCGACAATTTCTACCACTGTTCCTGCCGATGCCATTCGCTATCCAGCGGGGAATAGTTGCAGCGGTTCTCAATTGGAGGACGCAAAATAATATGTCCGTAGTCCTTGATGTTTTTATCAAATGCGTTGAAGCTGTTCGGCAGGGAGAATTAATTGAATCAGTCAGTACAAAAGATAAAGAGTTTCACTTCCAAAACTGGTTTCAAAAGCGATTAGAATCCTTAAACTTATTTTTTGAAACATCAGGGCGGAATACTTATCCAGACTTTCGGATGGTCAATTCTGCGGATGGTTTTGAAGTCAAAGGTTTAGCATGGCCTGGAAGAGAAAAAGATATGGAGATATAATGATTCGAGATCGCAAAATGTATGTAGCTCCTACTCCATTTGCGATCGCAGAAGGAACAACTGGTTTAATAACTTTAATTCTTCCTAAAAATATAGAAGTCAATCGACCGTTTCAGCAAGTAGGTGAATTGGTGCGAATTGAAACCAGCGAAATTGTAGTTGGGTATAAATTCGATTTGCGTACTAATGAACTGACTGCGGAAAAAGTTCCTAATCCAACTGCGGGAACTTGTCATCGATTCAATGCCTATCGCCTCATTAGTCAATCAACAAAGTCGGTATCAATGTCGATTGCTTCTGTTGAAGAGGATGAGGAGGAAGAATGAAAGCAGTTGAGCCACCAAAGTTGATTAATAAAACTATTCAAAAACAGGCAATTGAGTCCGATTTCCCAATTATTGAAGTAAGTAAACTGGCAGAAAAAGAAAGCTGGCGAAAAGAGATTAATCGTCCAATTTATCATATTCATAAATGGTGGGCAAAGCGGTTAGGATCGGTTTTAAGAGCAATGATTATCGGGGCTTTAACTCCCGAAAAATTTAATATTTGGGAAAACTTTTATACAAAACAAAACTTTCGAGATAAAATTGTTCTTGACCCCTTTATGGGTAGTGGCACAACCCTGGGAGAGTCACTGAAATTAGGTTGCAAAATAGTGGGTTGTGATATTAACCCAGTTAGCACTTTTATGGTGCGGCAGGCATTAACTAGAGTGAGCGATCGCGAATTGCAAATAACCTTCGCTCAAGTTGAGCAAGAAGTTGCCCAAGAAATTCAAACCTATTATCAAACAAGAGATCCAGAAACCGATGAATTGATTCCGGTTTTGTATTACTTCTGGGTGAAAGTTGTCACTACTCCAGAACAAGAATCTATCCCCTTATTTTCAAATTATGTCTTTGCCAAAAATGCTTACCCCAACAAGAAACCAAAATCGCAAATAATCTGCCCTACCTGCTGGCAAATCATTGTAGATCGTTTTGACACAACCTATATTCTTTGTCCTCACTGCCAGACTGAATTCAATCCGCAACAAGGTACTGCGAAAGGACAGTATGTAACATCTCCTTCTGGTAAACGTTACAAGATCAAAAACCTAATTCAAGAACAACATCATCCCCCAGCACATCGGATGTATGCGATGCTCGCCCTGCGTGCCAATGGGGAGAAAATTTATCTGCCAGTAAAAGAGCCAGACTTAGCACTTTTTCGCGATGCCACTCACCGATTAGCCTTAGAAAATCTTCCCTTACCAACCATGTTTGTTCGGGCTGGTCAAAATACGGATCAAGCTAGAGGATACAATTATTTTCAATGGCGAGACTTTTTCAACGATCGTCAACTTTTATGTTTGGGATTATTGCTGCGGGCAATTCTAAAGATTGAAAATCAAACTATTCAAGAACAATTCATTTGTCTATTTTCCAGCACTTTAGAATTTAATAATCTATTTTGTAGTTTTAAAGGCGAAGGAACGGGGGCAGTTAGACATATATTTTCTCACCATATTTTGAAGCCAGCCCGCACCCCTTTAGAAAACTCGATTTGGGGAACGGATAAAAGTAGCGGTACATTTGCGAGCCTCTTTACCTCTCGATTAATGCCAGCGAAACGCTATCTAGATTTCCCTTTTGAACTTGACGATCAAAAAGACTTATTTGGTAATAGTGTTGGCACGACAAAGGTTGTTGTCAGTGAACCAATCAATGTTTCTGTCGTTGAATCATGGGCGGAATTTGTTGGTAGCAATCAGGCTGGAATAGTTCTCAATGGCAGTAGCGATTCTCTCCCAATTCCAGATGCAGTTGTTGATGCTGTGATTACCGATCCTCCCTACTTTGATTTTGTCAATTACAGTGAATTGAGCGATTTCTTTTTTGCTTGGCTTGCACCAATATTGAAAGAGCGATATCCATTTTTTAGGTGTGAAGATTCGGCTCATATTGGTGAGGTTCAACATCATAATCCGCGCTTTTTCGCCCAGCAGTTAAGTCAGGTTTTTAGGGAATGCTCCAGAGTTTTGAAAGCAGATGGATTGCTGATCTTTAGTTTCCATCATTCACGCTCGGAGGGATGGGCGGCAATTTATGAGGCTGTTATCAATTCAGGGTTTAAAATAGTAGCCGCCCATCCAGTTTATGCTGAAATGAAGGTAGCCAGTCCGAAAAATGGGGCGACAGAACCGATTAGCATTGATGCTATTTTAGTCTGCCGCAAAAATCAACAAAATTTAAGTTCAGATATTGATCTTATTGAGGCTAGAAAAAAAGCAGAGAAACTGGTAAAAATGATTGAATCTGCTAAAATCAAACTATCTAGGGCTGATAAGTTTGTGATTTCAGCCTCTCAATTATTGGTAGCCATATCCAATCAAACCATGTCTTTTGAAGATGTAAATTTGCTCCTTCAGTCTTGTAATTTTTGAATGGTAGTTTTTGGTCAATTAGTCTATTTTATAAATTACCTAAAGTTGATTTTACTATTTTCATGGCTGCGATCGCATCCCCTTCATCCTAATTCCAGAGTAGTCACAGCAAAAATATTTTGCCAATTAATATTTGGTTTCTCCCCTTTATACATTCGCACGCATTCAAACATCGTTTTCATTTGATAACTTTCAACCAAAGCGATCGCAGACTGATTAATATTGGGAACATCCAGATAAATAGTGCCACCTTCAGCATAAGTAGCTAAGGCTAATAATAACTTGGTCGCTAAATCTTGATTCTCTGCAAATAGCGGCGCAATTTTAAAGCCATCTGTCACTTTTCTAATTACTCCATAACCTACCAAATTGCCATCATTGATAATCCCATAACCTTTGCCGTTAGTAGGGTGGGTTACGCTAGCTTAAGCTTAAACCCTCAATCCGACAGGGGTTAAAACTAGGCTGTTGACTTTGTGAGTTTTTGAGCAATTTTATTCATTCAATAACCGTGTCCGATTTGTCTGCCCCCTTTGAACTGGTTCCTAGGCTCTGCCTGGGAACCGAATCGCGAGGCTCTGCCTCGCTTTGTCATCCGAGGCAGA
>CAKZHE010000067.1 GCA_936920195.1 uncultured cyanobacterium
CGCCTCCTAAGCGATAGCCGGATTGGTTGTGAAGCCTACACCATACCTGTAATCAGGTTGGTGTAGGAGATGTCACGGATTACAGACAATGGTGGGCAAGCTCGCCCTGCCCTACCTTGGGAGCAGCCGCCGCTCTGCTACCTGAATCCCCAACAGCAAGTCAAATTTCAACATCAGGTGCAAATTCGCCGCTATTCTCTGGGAGAGCGGATTTGGGCGGCGGATAGCTTGGGAGATCAGTTGGTAATTTTGGCGGGAAAAGTCCGGGTGCGGGAAGAAGGAGTGGTAAAACCCCTGGCAACGTTAACGGCGGGGCAGTGGTTGGGGGATTTGCTGGAACTGCCGAGGGAGTTGAAGGCGGTGGCAGCGGGCAAGGAAGTGGCGATCGCACGCTGGGATTCTGCTTTGTGGTTAACTGTAGCTAATCCCCAAATTGAGGCTTTTTGGCAACAAGCTCGCTACCAGATTCAGCCGCCGGGAAGTGATGCGCCGCTGCCGATAGCTGGTTTTCCCTTTGTTGCTAGTACCAATACGGCGGCAGCCTGTTTAACAGCGATTTCCCAACAGTTACAAAGTCCTGCCCAATTAGAATGGGTACAGCGGCAGTTGCGAGGACAACGCCCCCAGGATGTAATTGAAGCTGGGGAAAAATTGGGGATACAACTGCGGCGGGTGATGGCAAGTTGGGAGGATTTGCCCCAGTTACCTTTTCCGGCAATGTTGCAGTGGCAACCGAAAAATTCCGCTGCCCCCAATTCTTTGCATTGGGTAGTGGCTTATGGAGTTAAAGGCGATCGCTTAATTATTGCCGATCCTTTGAACTCAAATCAAGCCTGCGAGAGTTTGCCCAAGTCTGCGGTGGAGGCGGTATGGGATGGGCAGTTATGGTTAGCAGAACCAATTAAAAAACAGGAGCGATTTAATCTTAGTTGGTTTCTGCCTGCGGTTTGGCAATATCGCAAGTTACTTTGGGAAGTGTTGCTGGCTTCTTTTTCTTTGCAATTGTTGGGGTTGGCGACACCAATTATTACCCAAGTGGTAATTGATAAAGTGATTGTCCAAGAAAGCGTTTCGACTTTGGATGTGATGGCGATCGCCATTTTTCTGGTAGCATTTTTTGAAGCGATTTTAGGGATTCTGCGCCTATTTATTTTTACCCATACGGCTCGCCGCTTAGATTTAAGTTTATCTGCCCAAGTATTTCGCCATTTATTACGCTTGCCCCTAGCTTATTTTGAATCGCGACGGGTGGGGGATACGGTGGCACGGATACAGGAGTTGGAAAATATTCGCCAATTCCTCACCGGAACAGCTTTAACGGTGATTTTGGACAGCATTTTTGCTGTGGTTTATTTGGCTTTGATGTTCTATTATAGTTGGCCTTTAACTTTAGTTGCTTTAGCTGTCTTGCCCCTCTTTGCCCTAGTTACTCTGCTGTCAACACCTATCCTCCGGTATTGGTTAAATGAAACCTTTAATCGCAGTGCCGATAGTCAATCTTTTTTAGTGGAAACAGTTACGGGAATTCATGCCGTTAAAGCCCATGCCGCCGAAAAAACGGCTCGCGATCGCTGGGAAGGTTTATTTGCTCGCTTTATTCGCACTGGTTTCAGAGCTTCCACCACTTCTAATATTAGCAATAATGCGGCGGATTTCCTGACCAAATTTTCTAGTTTGCTAATTCTTTGGTATGGCACCACGTTGGTAATTAAGCATGAAACTGGCAATGAGTTTACCATCGGACAGTTAATTGCTTTCCAAATGCTCTCTGGACGAGTTACTGCTCCCCTATTAAGATTAGTCCAATTGTGGCAAAATGTTCAACAGGTGTTACTCTCCGTTGACCGCATTGGCGATATTCTCAATGTGGCTCCAGAAGCGGAACCGGGTAGCGGTTTAGTATTGCCTAATTTGAAAGGAGAAGTCACATTCGATCAAGTTTTCTTTCGCTACCAACCCAACCAAGAGCCGATATTGCGGGGGATTTCCTTTACTGTGGAACCGGGAATGTTTGTCGGCATTGTCGGGCGCAGCGGCTCCGGAAAAAGTACCCTGTCCAAAGTTTTGCAGCGCCTCTATGCGACTGAATCCGGACGAATTTTAATTGATGGCTTTGATATCAAAAGTGCCGATTTAACTTCCTTGCGCCAACAAATAGGTGTAGTTCTCCAAGATGACTTTCTATTTAATGGTTCTGTCTTAGAAAATATCACTTTAGGGAATCCAGAAATTACTGCCGAGCAAGTAGTTGCAGCGGCAAGAATGGCAGTTGCTCACGATTTCATCAGTCAATTACCCAAGGGTTACGAAAATCCCGTAGGCGAGCGAGGAACAGCCCTATCAGGAGGGCAAAGACAGCGGGTAGCTTTGGCCAGATTATTTCTCTCGCCTGCCCCGATTTTAATCTTAGATGAAGCCACCAGCGCTTTAGATAGCGAAACCGAACAACAAGTGTTACAAAACTTGCTGCAAGTAGCCAAGAATCGGACTATGTTTTTAATTGCTCACCGCTTTGCCCCGTTGAAAAAAGCTGATTTAATTTTAGTTATGGAAAAAGGTGCGATCGCCGAACATGGAACCCATAACGAATTGTTGCAGCAAAAAGGTTTATATTGGGCGCTCTATCAGCGCCAGCAAGCTGCTAATTAAGGGAACAGGGAACAGGGAACAGGGAACAGGGAACAGGGGGGAGAGAGGGAGAGAGGGAGAGAGGGAGAAAGGGAGAAAGGGAGAGAGGGAAGAGAGAACAGGAAATTAGGAATAAAAGGAGTTCTTGCTAATTCTCCACTCCCTATCACCCCATCACCCCATCACCCGAAGGTAAATTTGACGCAATTGTTCTGGTGTTTCGATATTTGGTAAATTAGATGCGATCGCTTCTAGCAAGCTCAAATCTTCTAAGGCGGCAATTTCCTGTCCTAATTCAGCACTTTCAGCACTAAACTTGAGTTTTAAGCCCAAATCGATGCTGGTTAAAAGCGATCGCTTTAACCGTTGTTCCATCTCAGATATCTCTACATCTTTGCGGGATATCTCTGCATCTTTAATTGCCGTTATTTCTTCACCAGTTGGCATCACTTTGCCATCGGCATATCGCCATCGCAACCAAGTTGAGTTGATGCCTTCAAATGCCCCATTCCACACAGTTAAACCTAAACCAACTTCGGGAAACCATGTATCAATTTTAGGGAGATAAGAACCACCTTGCAATTCAAATACCCGCAATATAGTATCTCCCAAACGGCGTAAGGGATCGTAAACCACATAATACATGATTCGCATTTTGGCGTAATCTATCAACTTACTGCCTAATTCGTTGCCGGGAGTTGGAGAAACTATTTCAATCGCTATTTCTGGAGGTTTGCCAAATTCCCAAAATAGATAGGAACGGACATCTCTTTCCCACCATTCTTGGGGGACTTCCACATCCAAACTCAGGAAAGCATCCGGAACAACTGGAGGTTGGCGTAAACTGCTAAACAAACCGACATTCGCCGCGACTATAAACGGTACATTAATGCCAGTATTCGCCCCACTATAAAATACCGTGGTTAGCAAGCGCTGTTGTTTTTCGTTAATAAAGCTATCCAAGGGAGTATCGTCTTGAAAGATGAGTTGGCTAGTATCTGGATATTCGCTAGGTTCAAGATAGATCATATTATCAGTTTGATCCGCATAGACTAGGAAGTGGCTAGACGACTGGCAGAGCGATAAAAAGGCTTTTTGACGACGACGGCGGGATAATTTTTGCCGCGAATTTCGACTTCTAGTTGTTGCCCAATTTGAGATAATGGGGTGGGAACGTAGGCTAGGGCGATCGCTTGTTCTAAAGTTACCGATCTAGTACCGCTGGTGACAATGCCCACATTTTCTCCCCCAGATATGACTGGATAGCCATGACGGGCAATATTTTTGCCCTGCATTACTAATCCGACTAACTTGCGGTCGATGCCCAATTTTTTCTGTTTTTCCAGGGCGGCTCGTCCGATAAAATTACCTTTGGTTTCCCAATGGATAATCCAGTTTAAACCAGCTTCTAAGGGGGTAGTTGTTTCGTCGATATCGCTCCCATAGAGTGCCATAGCTGCTTCTAGGCGCAGGGTGTCTCTGGCTCCCAATCCGCAGGGAACGACACCGGAGGATAAGAGCGATCGCCACAATTCTACCCCAACTTCGGGATCGACCATGATTTCAAAGCCGTCCTCTCCGGTATAACCCGTCCGCGCTAAAAACGCTGGTTGACCAAATATAGAGGCTTCTAGATGCCCAAAAGCTTTAATTTTACTTAGGTCTTCTGCCACCAAAGATTGTAAGATGACGGTGGCTTTTGGTCCCTGGAGGGCAATCAGCGCTTTTTCCAAGGAGAGATCCTGAAAGTCTACTTCGGCAGTTTCCAAGTTGCCAAAAATCCAGGATTTATCTCTGGCTCTGGTGGCGGCATTGACAATTAAAATCCCGCGCTGTTCCCCAGCGGCATTTTTCCCTTGGTAGTAGAAGATAATATCGTCTAAGATGCCACCATCCTCGTTGAGCAGGACGGTGTACTGAGCTTGTCCCGGTTGCAAGCGGCTCAAATCGGAAGGGACTAGGGGTTGCAAAGCTTCAATTACCTGTTCGCCAATTAAACCAAATTTGCCCATGTGGGAAATGTCAAACATTCCCGCTGAGGTACGCACAGCCTTATGTTCGTCAGTAATGCCGCTAAATTGCACAGGCATTTCCCAGCCAGAAAAAGCTGTCAATCGGGCTTTTTGTTCGACTGCCAGTTGGTAAAGAGGCGTGCGGGCTAGGGTTGCAGGGGTTTCTGGTGAATTAGCCACAGTTTTTTTTGCGATCGCAGGTGGTTATAGATTAATATCCTAAAGCGATCGGGGGTGATATTTTCACCTAGAATATAGCGCGATCGCCAAATTTCCCTCCTAGCTTGGCTGATTCTGCAACCAGCTGATTAAATGATCGATCGTGGTAAAATCCAATAATTCCTCACCCAATTGTTCTAATTGTTCTACAGATAACTGTTGAATTTCTTGGGACAATTCAGGAGTTAAGGAACCATAACGGCGATTCAGCAGGCGCAGCACTATTGATAATGCTTCCCGTTGAAGACCTTGTTGAAGACCTTGTTGAAGACCTTGTTGAAGACCCTGTTGAAGACCCTGTTGAAGACCCTGTTCAATCCCTGTTTCCATCCAGCTAGTGACAATTTGCATAACTCCCTCCTGCTGCACTGGTTCAATCCTAGCAAGCTCTTGATCAAATGCTTCTTGTTCCTCGGTATTCAACTTCAGGTAAATGTCGATAAACCCAGAAATTAGTTGGCATTGAGCGGGGTTTAATCCCAAACTAGCTAACAATTGCAAAGATATTAGTTTAACTGTTGGACGTTCTTGAGTCTGCATCCGCATTTTGGACATCAACGCACTAGCTATGGGATTTGGTTGCTGGGCAAAATCTTGCCAATTCAGTCGGTTTAACTGAATGACGCGATAGTTAAATTCCAGTACCTGCCAACCGGGAAACTCAATTCGATAGCTGGTCGTTTCTGGACGGTAAGGCGCATCAAAGGAAAACAGCACAACGGGATAAATCGGCAAGCCATATTTTTCATGCAACCGAGCGAAGTAGCGGAACATCCGCTGATTGAAATTCGCTTCAGAATAGGATTGGTGTTCGAGATGGATAATAAACAGTGATTCCTGATCTCGAAATCGCGCCTGGACAACTAAATCAGCCTCATATCTTTCTCCGAAAGTGACATCGGTAAATATTTCCTGATTCAGGAAAGTTAGGGAGTTCAGATCTAGATAGGTGGCCACATCTGGCAAAAATAGTGCCACAAACTCTGGGAAAAAGGTAGAGAGCAGCTCTTTGAATAAGCGATCGTGGTTAATCATCAGCAAATTTTAACATTGAGAAAGTAGTTTTGTGAATAGGCGATCGCCCTCAATTATGAAATAATTTTGCCATAAGTTGTTTTTTAAATTCAGAAATGTCAAGAACTCGCGCTTTACAGTATTATATTTTTGCTCGCCTGCTCCTCGCTCCGTTGATGCTGTGGACAATTGCCACCGTGGTATTTTTATTATTGCGAGCTACTCCCGGAGATCCCGTGGATGCGATTGTGGGCAGTCGGGCTTCTGATGCGGTAAAAGAGGAATATCGTCACAGATTAGGATTGTCAGATCCTTTGTGGTGGCAATATTTACGCTATTTAGGGGGGTTACTGCATCTGGATTTTGGTACTTCCCTCGCTAGTCAAGGACAAAATGTTTGGGAAGAGATTCAACGCTACTTTCC
The DNA here is from genome assembly GCA_936920195.1 of uncultured cyanobacterium. Lineage (GTDB taxonomy): Bacteria > Cyanobacteriota > Cyanobacteriia > Cyanobacteriales > FACHB-T130 > CAKZHE01. The sequence goes on from CAKZHE010000067.1 coordinate 6,298, forward strand.
TGCTACGGTAGAGTTAGCAGTATTTAGTATGGCGATCGCGCTCTTAGTTGGAGTTGGAATTGGGATTATTTCCGCTTCTCGTCCTAATACGCCTTTAGATGTAGGGGGACGTTTATTTGGGATCATTACCTATTCTTTGCCTTTGTTTTGGGTAGGAATGATTTTGCAATTGATTTTCTCGGTGCAATTAAATTGGTTTCCCATTGGCACTCGCTTTTCTGGCACGGCTCCACCGACAATTACGGGACTTTATTCGGTTGATAGTTTGCTGAATGGCAATTTAGAGCAGTTTTTTACTGCTTTGCATCATCTGGCATTACCAAGTTTGACTTTGGGAATTTTACTAAGTGGGATTTTCGAGCGAATTGTCCGAGTTAATTTGAAGCAAACCCTCAAAGCCGATTATGTGGAAGCAGCTAGAGCCAGGGGAATTTCGGAAAATCGAATTCTCTTGGCACACGCCTTGAAAAATGCCCTAATTCCAGTAATTACGGTGCTAGGATTAACTTTCGCATCCCTCTTAGGTGGGGCAGTTTTAACGGAAGTGACCTTTTCTTGGGCAGGTTTAGGTAGTCGATTGTATCAAGCTATTTCCGAACGGGATTATCCCACAGTTCAAGGAATTATGGTATTTTTCGGATCAATTGTAGTTTTTGCGAGCATTGGCATTGATATTATTAATGCCTATATCGATCCGCGAATTAGGTACTAAGGAACGAAAAATCAATAACTTGATGATAATAATCGTAGATGGGGTGGCGCGACAGCAAAAGCCAACAAACCCCTGATAAATGTTGGGTTGACTCTGTTATTCCAACCCAACCTTGTATCTTAAGAGAAGCTTCAACTAACTTTAAGGATGCTTCTTGTTCGGCTGAGGCTTTAATGATTGATCATCTCTATTTTAGCTTTGCTCAAGGGCAGGTTGAAAATCTGGCGATAGGGCAATACGGTTCAGTTAAGTAGGTGGTCATAAATCAAAGAACGCAAAAGTTCGTAGTTGGGCTTTAGCCCTAATCCGGAGAGGGCTGAAGCCCAACTACGAACTTAGTTAACTGAATTAACTGAACTCTATTGGGCGATAGGGAGTGGGAGGAAAAAAAGTTAAAAATTTTATGGTATTTGGGAAAAAGAGCGCGATCGCTAGTATTTTTGAAGTGAATCACCCTGGAATGTTGGATTGAGCAGGTATTTAAAAACCATGTTAAAAATCTCATCTTTAACGGCTGGGATAGCTTTAACCCTATTGACGCTGATAACTGGATGTTCGGAAGAAGCCAAAACTCCGCCTTTGCCTTCGGCATCCCCTACTAAAACTGCTCCGGCGACACCTACAAGTCCGAAGGCAAAAACGCCATCACCAGCAACTTCTCCTACCAAGGATGCTTATAATGATGCGCTGGACTTGGAAACAAGTGCCAAAACTATTTCTCAGTCAGCCGAGTCGAAGGATGATTGGAGTTTAGTGGCGAGTAAGTGGGAGCAAGCAATTAAATTAATCAAGACACTGCCGAAGAATAACAAAAATTATCCGGCGGCGCAAAAGAAATTAGCTGAGTATCAAAGCAGTTTAGCGGAGGCGGAGAAAAAAGCTGGTCCGAAACCCAAGCCTTCGGCTAGCACCAAGGATAAACCTACACCGAAAAAATAACTTCTGGATGCCATCGCCGAGTAAAATGCTGGGGTAAGCAAAATTCTAGGCGGCTATGTCTCCAGATTCTAAATCTACTACAGGTGCTGATGCGATTGATGAAGCGATCGCGCAAGGCATTGATTTTGACGGTACGCCAATTCCCCCAGCTAAATTGGCACTCTATCAGCAGGTGATGGGATTGGAAGCTGGTAGACAGCGCAGCGGTGTTTCTAATACGATGCGATCGCGCATTGTCCGCATTGGAGCCAAGCATATCCCCCAAGCAGAATTGAATCAGTTATTGCTTGATGCGGATTTTGCCCCTTTGAAAGACAAAGAAATTGCTTTCTACTACGGCGGCAAATAGCATCTTTCAAATTTCAGCCTTTTATCAGTTGAAGTATTTCTTGTAGGGGCAATCCCCCCGTGGTTGCCCCGTGAAATAGTGCGATACCTACTGGACTGTCTCAGCTAATTTGATGCAATAGAAAACCGCAGCAAGTCAGATAATCAGAGTTTGTGGGGATTTTCTTAATGCACTATTTTAGCTGAGACAGTCCACTACTGAGAGTAGTTCATTCTGATTTATTCTGATTTATTCGCCAGAAGCTCCAGAGAAATTTTACTGCCCTGAGCCAAAGGCACTTCTTCGCCCGCTGGATCTACTGGCACAGCAATGGTAACTGTATAGTTGAGCGTTGCCTTGGGTTTGCCGCCCATTGCTTGCCAAAAAGCTCCCACATTTTGCAATTGTCCCGCTCGCATAAAGGCAGTGGGCAGGGGTAAAGATTGGGTTTTCAAACTACCTTGCAGAACTTCCATCGGCAGTTTAGGAAAGCGCAGCAATACTTTCATCACTTCCCCTAAAATCAGATGTTCTTCTCGCGGATTGGCGTTCTGAATTGACCAAGCGGTAATTAAATAAGAGCAGTCAACCCGCGCTGAAGGCAGTCTGATGGTGGCTTTGCCATTGGTTTCCCGCTCAAAGGTGGGAACTGAATTGCGTAATTCTAGATTGGCTCGCACATCATAGAGGAAGAGGTTAATTACTAATGATTTGGTGGTTTCTTTGCTAATGGAATCTTTATCGGGGCTGGAAAAACTAAAATTGATCTGTTGAACTAAATCTGGTGGCAGTTCGCGATTTAAAAGCTCAATCAAGGTATCATCTAAATCTTGCAGCATAAAGCATTATTTAATCCTTTTCAATTCTACTTGATTTGAGTCTGGTTGCACCACTACAAGCTCTCATTTTGCTCGAAAAGTTCATAGGTTTTTCTTCTGAGAATGGCGATTAAAGCTTTGTCTTCCTTTGTTAGCTCCTGTTTGGTTTGTTGAGCGTTATCTTCCATGGCATTGATTAACTCATACAGATCGTAAACTGTTCCCTCTCCTTGCAATTTCCGCCCTCTCAGCTTTTCTACTTGCTGCACAAACTCATCTTCAGATATCTGTTCTATATCATCATCTTTGCTAAACATAACTCGACTTAGGTATTCCATTCCATAGTCGAATCTCCCGGTTTCAAAATTGTATTTAAGGATGCTCATCCCACCATTTTCTGTTGGGACAAACTTAACCGGACGCTCAACTACGATATAGTATTCTGGTAAGTTAGCTTCCATCTTCTGTTTCTCCTTAAGTCCTTGTTCATTAGGGCGATGCCTTTTTTAAGGCTTGCTGTAAGGCTTCATCGTATTTTTTCTTGATTTCTGTGTTTATACTATCTATAAGTTCTCTTTGCTGTGGATTAGTTTCCGACGGTGTTTGTTTGTTAGCATTAAATTCTATATTGCGAACCACTTCATATAAATCGTGTTCCATATGACCAACTTCAATAAATTGTTCAAGCTCGAGCCGAAACTCAACAATATGATTGTTAGACATCTTAAGATTCATTAAAATGTCAGCATAACCACTCCTTATGCGAGGTTCAAAACGATTCTTAATTTTAACAATTCGGATATTTTTAGATTTCTCTCCCTCACGTTTTTTTTGATTAAAGTCATTAATATACCTTTCTATTTGTTCCAATGCTGTAAACAGATCTTCAACGGAATTGAACAGGATGCGACTACCTGCAATATCAACCAGACTAGAGGCATCTTTTTTAAAAGAACCTGTTCCGTCCTTCTCCTTCTCCTGCTCATACTCTATAATTTTATCCATTGCTCGCTTGCGACCTTTTAGGTCTTTTCGGAACTCTGGTTTGCTCTTTATTCCTTGTGATTGTGATTGTGATTGTGATTTTAGTTCGGATATCCTGCCAACTAGATATTCTGTTAGTTCTTGCAATTCTTCGTTTGCGCCCTTGGCTTGGTCGTACAGTTCGTTTACGTAGGCATCTCTGGATTCTGTTAGTTCTTTTTGGTTTTCTTCATTAGATTTTTTTCTATAGCTGGTTAGTTTTTCTTGATATTTGCTAAGGCTTTCACCTCCCTGGATCTGATCTTTAAGTCCTAATGTTTGGGTTGCATTCAAAATTTTGTTGGAAATACTTTTTTGACCTTCAGTAAGAAAACTATTTTCTAAACTTTCCCCATTCTTAGACTTAGCCTTTTTTGCATCTTTTTGTGTTTCTGCTGCTGCCTCTACAGCTGTGCTTAATATTTCCAGTGCCTCTGGATTTTTATGTAACTTGTCAAATACTTCTGGATGTGTTATTCTCAATTTACTGATTGGTTTTGAATAAGTCCTAGTGTTATAATTTGCGAACATCTGAAATAGTTCTGGAGTCTCATTTATTAATGAACCAGCCACTCTCATTCTCACATATTCATTAGCCGCATCCTCGATACTCATCTTGTCTACGACAGTATCTTCATACTTCTCTTGTAATAATCCTGTAACTGTTGCATAAAGTGTATTCCTACGGTCTGGACCTGTTGGCATTCCCAAGTCCAATTTTAGGCGACTCATTAGTGTATATATGGCATCATACAATGCGTCTACATCTTGATCTGTTATAAATTGCACTGGCATATTGCTAGTCGAAAACTGAGATATCTGCTGGGGCAATGCTAACGAAGACGGAGGATTTTCTATTGTCGTTGTTAATCGGTCTGTGGGGGCAGTTTGTAATGCTTTTGCTCCCATGATATCAGCTTCTTTTTCTAAGGCGCGATCGCTATTCATCGGCTTGCCTTTAGCCTGCATTGTGGGCTGCACTCTGCCCTGTTTCTGTTGGACAACGTGCCATCCTTCATGGGCTAAATGTTTTTCCTGTCCTGAACCTAAATAAATATCTGTTCCTTGGGTATATGCTAATGCCTGTAACTCAGAAGGTTTAGTAGAATTAAAGTGAACTTTTACATCTGCCATTGAGATGCCAGAGAGGTTTTCAATTCCGGCTCTCAGGTTATCGGGCAACCCCGTCTGATTTTGTCGCGGCGACTGAATTTGACTGTCTTTTGCTGTTAATTCGGAGGACAATCCCCGAAAACTTGGTTTGGCTTGAATTGTTGGCATTCCCAATTTTGCAGAAAGTGGGGAAGCTAAAGACTGAGCATCTGGCTGTTGGGATCTAAATTGCCGACTGGCGGCTCGACTGCCAAAGATTTCTTGAAACTCGTTAATTGAATCGACTGCCGATTTCTGGAGTGCCGGAGAGGTTGCGGCTTGGGAGTTGGTGGTTTTGGTTTGGTGCTGTTGTTGCTTGCCCATTGCTAACCTCTCCGTTGAAATAGAGTGAATTGGTGAACTTCTTAAATCGGGGTAGGCACGGGGACGCTACCCCTAAATCATATAATTGAAAATAATCTTAACTTGATTTTAGCCAAATTTCCCATATTGTCCTAATTCTTCACGCATCAAAATCTTCCCGCGCTGGTCATAATCTCGGCGAATGGCATAGATCAAATGCTCCATGTTAACTATGCCACCATCATCAGCCGCTAAAAAAGAGGCTCGCAAGGCGATGTTGCGAATATTTGCCCCAGAAAGTTGAAATTTCTTGGCTAAAAACTCCAGATCCAAATCTGGACTGCGGGGGGTATGATGAGGCCAGATTTGCTGCCAAATCTGATGGCGTTCGGAAATATCTGGCAAGGGAAATTCGATGGTAAATCGCAACCGCCGCATAAAGGCTTCATCGATATTGCTGCGGAAGTTGGTAGTTAAAATTGCTATGCCTTGATATTCTTCCATCTTTTGTAAAAGATAGCTGGTTTCAATATTAGCATAACGGTCATGGGCATCTTGGACTTCGGAACGCTTGCCAAAGATGGCATCGGCTTCATCAAAGAGGAGGATGGCATTGGAGTTGGCGGCGGCATTAAAGACGCGGTTGAGATTTTTTTCGGTTTCTCCAATATATTTACTTACCATTTGGGATAAATCGATTTTATACAGGTCTAATTGCAATTCGCGAGCAATTACCTCTGCTGCCATAGTTTTACCAGTTCCAGGCAATCCGGAAAATAATACGTTTAATCCTTTGCCTAACGAGAGGCGTTCGCCAAAACCCCAGGTTTCCCAAACCAGATGATGATGTTTGGCTTGATTGCAAATTTCTCGCAGTTGTGAAGCTTGATTGGGTGGTAAAATAATGTCCTGCCATTGGTATTTTGGTTCGATTTTCCGAGCTAGGTTAGTCAAATCCCTGCCAGATTGCGATCGCGCGGCAGTAAATAATAGTTGCAAGTCTTGATTTTGAGTAATATTTTGATCTCTATGGCTGAAGCTTTGCCAGTGTTTAGTATTAGCGGCTGTGGCGACGGCGTTGGCTATTTGAGTGGTTTGGAGGAGAAAGCGATCGCTCAAATAATCCAAGTCTTGTGCATTTAAATTCATTCCCCTATTCGCTAAATGAAATTGCCAACAATTGCGCCGCTGTTCAAAGTTGAGCGGGGGAAATGAAATAGTAATGAAACTAGATAAAATCGCTTTTTCAGGATGCCAAGGTTGTTCGCCCGACAAAATGATGATTCCTTCAAAGTTGGCTAAGGCAGCTAAAAGAGTTTGATAAACTAGCCTTTGTTCTTCAGTCATCAAAGCATCTAAATCTTCTAGATAAAGCCAGGTTTGACGAAATTTAGCTTCCCGTAAGATCAGGCTTAAATTTAATTCAAAGTCATTTTTAGATGTATTTAATTTCAGCAAATTGGCTACAATTAAATTAGTTTGAGCTTTACTAGCCAAGATTTGAGCCGTAGATTGCTTAATTGTGACATCTGTGCCTTGAAAATATAGCTGTAAAGGTTGCTGTTGTTGCCAATGTTGACGAGTTAGCGCCATTAACCCCGGCGGCATTTCGGCTGGCAGGGAGAAATCATCAATAATTTTATTTGGCTCAATTAGTTGGCAGTAATTCATAAGACGAGAATCTATTCCTGGTTGTTCAAGTAAAAGCTGAATCACCTGCTCGTCTAGATGCAATTCGCGAGCAATTAAAGTGGAGCGATTTGACTCAGAAATGAGATGCAATAGTTGATGTGTAATCAGGGTGGCATTAGTGGCAAAATAAGCCCGTTGGCTTAACTTTTCGGCGGCAGAATTACTAAGTAAATTGAGAGCTAAATCAACTGTTGGGCGTTTGTAGCGGACATCATCTTGTAAATAAGCATAGAGTTTTTCGTAACGTCGATCCAATTCTGGAGCGAGGGCGATCGCCATAATTTTAACTTCAAATTCTGACAGTTGATAGGTTTTTTGCAGCCAATCTAAAGGAGAATCTGGCAAAATTTGTGTCAATAAATTATCTGTTTCTAAATCCAAAAATTGTGGAATTCCTGGCTCTCGCTCTAGCAATTTTTCGGCGGTTTCTGACTCTATTTGCAATAATCCGCGATAGGTATCCGATGCTGATTTGTTATCGTCATTAGTAGATGCGATCGCTTCTTCCAATCGGCGATCTAACCATTGTAATAGAGGTAGCAAACCATTAATCATTGACTGTTTAATAAGTTTGTAGTTGGGCTTTAGCCCTCCGAGCTAGTAGCTGAAGCTGAAGCCGAAGCCCAACTACGAACTTCTTGATTTTCAGCAGTTTTACCTAACTCTTCTTCCAAAATTTGAATCGCGCCACTAATTCGCAGTAAAGTATCTCGTAGATTTGCCTGTTTTGACTCTAAATCTGCCATCATTTTTTGTCCGGCTTCAAACTCACTTTTAAGTTGATTTAGACGTTTTTCCAGTTGTTCTTTCATACCTGCTTAAGTTCCTTTAACTTTCACATTCATGGTTGTAAATGTCCCCGTACCAGAGTATTGTGGAGTAGCATCTGGCACTGGTCCAGTTGAGGTAGGTTGTTGTGCCGGAGTCATCACTTGAAATTTAGCTTGGAAAGATGAGCCTTTGAGCAAAACTGGTTTATTGCCAGATTTAGTTTTTTGCGCCTTTTGATTAGCTGCGAGAGATTGAATAGAAAGCATTCCCACCCCAGGAATACTATATTGAGGAGTGGTGTAGGTACAACCAGGAACCATGACGTTTTTTTCATCGCCATCCACGCACACTAACTTGCCATTAATTTGAGCTTTTCCAGAACCAATTAAATCCCCTGGCTGGACACCTACAATTGCTTGTCCAAAGGTGGGATTAAACATTGCTTTATCACCAGTCATCAGAATAAAATCAGCCATTGGTTATCAGTATGATCTTCTGGGAGTAATGCTTTAGAATGGAACCCCAATACATCTAGCTTTGGCTATTATCCCAGCACCTCCACTTCCTTGCGCTCCAGTAAGATACCAATATCCGTCTGAACCTATATAAACATAAACTTGTTCGCCACCACCTGAAAATTTACCTTGCACATAAGTTAAAAATGCGACGCATTTTTTACTGTCTCCCATTTTTACTTGACTTTGACCTGCTGTCCATGTATATTCGTTAGAAAACCATATTTTGCCTTGGATTTCACCCAATACTTGTAAATTATCGTTAACTGTTAAGTCCCCAGAAAAAGCGATTTTAGGTCCAACTAAAGACAGCGTATCATCAGTATCGTTAGCAATACCAATTTCTAAAGTACAAGATTCTGTCGTTCCAGATCTGACATAATAACGCATCCAGGCTGCATCGCCACCGCCACCACCGGGATTTTTGGGAAATATTATGCCAGTTGTTTCTGTATTTCCCACACTAGGAGTAATAGCGCCTGTTACTGTTAAATTGCCTGCTATAGTTCCCGAAGTAATTTTACTAGCCGATAAGTTAGGAATCCTGTCAATGGCTAATGTTCCTGTATTGATTTTATCAGCCGATAAATTAGGAATCCTGTCAATGGCTAATGTTCCTGTATTGATTTTATCAGCCGATAAATTAGGAATCCTGTCAACACCTAATGTCCCTGCATTGATTTTATCAGCCGATAGATTAGGAATTCGAGCCACATCTAATGTTCCTGCATTGATTTTATCAGCCGATAGATTGGGAATTCGAGCCACATTTAATGTTCCTGCATTGATTTTATCAGCTGATAAGTTAGGAATTCGAGCCACATCCAATATTCCAGAGGTAATACTTGCCGTATCTATTCTTCCTGAAATTGCACCTGTGACAGTTAAACTTCCCGCAAATGTTGAATTTCCGGTGCTAGCAACTGTTAAATTACCACTAAGATACTGATCGCCTTGGACATTTAATTTGTAGTTACCAGGATTGGTTGTACCGATGCCAACGTTACCGCTGTCTGTAGCTAAATAGGTATTTTGAGTAACTGTTAAACTGCCATTCAAAATGGCTAAATTGGGATTAGCATTTCCTCCAGATCTCAGGATTAAATCATTGCCAGCAGCATTGGGTAAAAATATTCCCGAATAAGTCCGAATGCTCAAGTCTAAGGTTAAAGTATCTCCAGCAATCGAGATTTTGGCTAATTTCACTGTATTGCTAGGGGATGCTGCGGCAAACCCCAGAATGGGTTTTTCCTGCCAGCGGGTATAACTATCTCCCACATCTTCTTGCTGTTTAATTTGTTTTTCTTGGCTATATTGAAGATATATTTCGCCAGCAGTAATGTTTTGGAAATTAGAAAAGGCAGTATCTTTTTTGAAAACGATCAGATTACCACTAGAATCAATGGCTGAACCGGATTTAATATTGACAGCTTTTTGTCCTTGAATTAGTTCAACTTCTAGTCCTTCAATAATCCCAGAAACATGAAGGCTTTTCTGGTGGTATTGTTGGCGATCGCTTAAATATTGATGTTGAATTTCAAAGTCGTCTTCCAGCAGATATTGACCGGGAAAATAATTAGGATGAGCATCAATAAAATTGGTAAAATCAGTTTTAGTTCTAGCCATGATGTGACTCCTTAAAAGTTGGTTTATATTTGACTTGATTGCGTTCCTAAAATTGTATTGCCCCCAATGATTGTACCAGAATCGTTTCTCCGACAAATTTGCAAGACATTGGCAGTGGCAACGGCAGCTAAATCAAAGCTTTGATTAACTATCTGATAAGTTACTGGATGTTGATTAATATTCATAGTAACTTGAACGCTGACTTTTCCAGTTACTCTGACATTGTTAAGATTTTTAACTGTCACCTGCAATCCATCTAAGGTTTGTAAAAATTGTTGATAGTCTAACTGGCGTTTAATTCTGATTCGATTATTTTCAATGATGGTTTCTGGGGTTAATAAATAAAAGTCGGAAAAATCGTCTTGCAACCGAACAGCGATTTTATTGCTTAAGTCTACTGTCACTGTTGCAGGTTGACTAATTTCCACAATTACCTCAAGTTGTAATTTTTGAGTTGCGGGAGAATCAAACAGGGTGAAATTGTAGGGGGATGTCCAAATATATTTGGTGATTTGCATCCCGGAAGATTGAAGAATAGTATTGCCTTCCACAATCTTTTTAGCATTGTCTTGCTGACAAATTTTCAGCACAGGTAATAAGTTTAACGGCTGTTCTAGCAGAGTATTACTAGACAGCACTTGATTTAGATTGAAATATAGCTTAACTTTTAAAGTGCCAGTAAACAGGTTATCTGTGCGATTGGATAATTTAATATTGAATCCAGTTAAATTATCGAGAAACTGCTGATAGGCGATCTTCAGTTTGACATAAAAAGCTTGATTGTCGGTGCTAGTAGTTGGTGCGTATGGAGTAATGGCGGTAGAATTTCCTTGAATTTGCACAATTAACTGTTTGGCTAAAGTTGAAATTTGACTAGCATTATTCGGCGTAATAGCTACTTCTAGAATTAATTCCTGAGTTTGGGGATTGTCAAATAATTTAAAAGGATAAACGAATTGCGATCGCTGGGTTATCTCCATCGTTGGTACAAGAATTTTGAGCGCATAATAGGTATGCGCTGGTTTTTCTTGATCGATGATTGCTTTGGCAATTTTAGCCTGTCGCCAATACTTTTCTGGATCGCGATCGTTTAAAGTTAATTGAACTTGAAAGTAATTGGGAAAATCATCAAATTGATCGAATACTTCTACTTTGTCGCCAAATCCCGCATTAATTAAATAAAGTTTTAAAACAGCAGTTAAACCCTGTTTTGTTCCCCGCCAGCGATACAATTTAACAATTTGCTGAATAAAGGCTCTTTTAACTTCGACGCTCCAATCATCGCGCAAACTTAAGGCTACCCAACCTGCCAACCAAGATAAAAATGTTTCTGGGGTTTCCTGGGGATTAAAATAGAGATAAAGTCGATCGATAATTTCTTCTAATCCCGGTGGATTGACACTATCCCCAGTAATAATTTTGTCATCGTTAGGCAGATCTGCTAGTCCACTGAGGATTTTTTCAAACGCTAGTAGAAACTGCCCTACAAACTCTTGCTCTTGAAGGTTTGCAGGTAAATATTGTAGATAGTTACTGACTAATTCAGACTTCTTTGCGTTCATTACCAATTTGTACCACTATCGTAAATTGACTTTGATTGAGATCTAGTGCTATTAACTGATTTGGAGCCAAATTAATTTGGGCGACTGAATTATTTTGGTCTTGTTTAAGTACCAGTTGTTCCACATAATCTACTCCTTCTAAGTTATCCAGTAATTGATATAGTTCCGACAAATAAACGCCTCGACCAAAAGGATAACCTTTTCCCTGCCAATATTGACCAGATTCGAGCGGATTGAAAAAATTCTTTACTTGGTTTTGGGCTGTTTCTTTAACATTTTCGGCTTTTGCACCTTCTTCCAGAATTAACTGCGCTTCTAGAATAATTGGGATATATTCTGGTTCAACAATATGAAGACGGGTAGTTAATAATTTTCGTTCCTCAAGAAATTTCAATAGATCTTGATAAGAGTTGTTACCATTATTATCGGTGGGAACAACTACTAAACTAATATGACCTTTGGCAAAGGTTTGAGCATCAAATTTTTCTAGGTTACGTTGGGGCAAACATTTGATTCTGGCAATTTTGGAAATATTAGTTTGATTCCAATCTTCAATTACCAGTTTTTCATAATCTTCACCAGTAACAGCCCGATAGGTTGATCGCAGTTCTAATAGAGTTTTCCTAATTTCAGATTGTAATTGTTTTTGTTGTTCTGCGGGTGAAACATTGATCGGCAAAGTCCATTCTGAGCCTTTCAATAAACTAAGAAAGCTGGCATAATTTTGATCGGGAACTTGGTTGACTCGATACAGAGTCATTTCTGTCAACCAGGCTAACAATTCAATTAGGATAATTCCGGTATCTGTGGGATTATGATCTGTCCATTCAGGATATTCGGCTGGAATCAGAGAAATGGCTTCTGCTACTAAATCATTATAAGTGCGATCGTCCAGATTTGGTAAAGGCAATGTCATTAATTTTGTCCTCCCGTCGATGTAATATTAATGGTATGAACGCCAGAAAAAATTAAAGTGTCAGCCGATAAGATGGCAGTGGTGGGATCTGGAGAAATTGTTAAAGTATCGACGCGATCGACTCCAGAAATTGATTGAATCAAGGCATATAAATCTGATTTTTGGGGATAGCGTCCAAATCGCCAACCTGTGCCTTTTCCTCCGGTTAAGGGGTGAAGAAAAGCTTCTAAACGTTGATTGATAGTATTTCTAAGTAAATCTATTCCTTGCCAAGAAGCAGGGGTAATGGCAGCAGTGACAATTACTTCCTGCCATTCGGGAGATGTGGCGATGAAGTTGAGGGTAACTTCGCAGCGATCGCGAATATATGCTTCTACTTCTTCTAATAAGGTTAAACTAGGAATTGGTTGGCGATCTTTACTGTTTGGTAAGACAATTAATTTCACTTGTCCGCCAAAATCATTAACTTGGTTAATCATTTGTTCAAAATTGGCTCTTTCGGTAGGATTGGCGATATGAGCGAGTTTGCTGGTTAAATTATCTTGAAAAGAAATTCCTGGTTGCGCCGGATCTAACCAAAATTTTTCATCGAAGGCACTAAAATGGGAAGCGATTAAATCTGGGGTAATTAATTTGACTCTAGCAACATCGGTAGAAGCTTCAGATGCTAAATCTTCAATGTCTGCCAAGGTAACAGCGCGGTGGCGATGGCGTAATTGTTTGGGAACTCGTTGTTGCAATCGCTCTAAATTTTCTTGTGCCGAGCCTCCACTGGCAGGTTCTAAATTAATTACTCGATCGATGTAAGGCACAGTGGTTTTTAATTCGCTAATAGTTTGCGCGGCAATATTCCCGCGACTGCCGCCGCCAGTGCGATAATTAGATAGCCGAATATTATTAATCCCTCTGGGGGGAGCCATGCCCATTTGTCCATTGCCAAAGGAAATTTTGCCAGTTAAATGATCTAAAATATAATGGCGATCGCTCGCATCAGAACTATAAAAATCTGGCACTTCTTGCCAAGTTACCCAATCCTCGGTAATTTGTCCTTCTTGCACTTGCAATTCCTGTCCAATTAATACTGGGGAATAACTGGTATAAAAAACTTGATTGGGTTCATTATTACTAGAACCTAAACTTTCTCCCCGCAAAGTAGTTGCTTGAATTGCCCAAGTAGTATTGGTTAAAATTCGTTGCAGGCGGGGTTGAACTCGAAAATCTCCTCCCTGCCAGCGCACTCGCAACCAATATAATTTTTGTCCAAATATTTCCACAGGCAGGAAATCTACCGGAGCAATAAATTGAATTAAACCCCGTTGCGAAAATCCTTTCGTTTCATCCTGGATACCTAAAAATTGCCAGCCAAGGGGACTAAAATATTCCCAAAATAGTTGAGGTTGATGGCTAAAAACTTCCTCTGATAGTTCGCTGGATAGCGGCGGCGCAACTTTGATATAAAGAGTTACGGTTTTGTTACTAAAAGAGCCATCAAATCCTAGATAAAAGCTGGGATTTTGATCTGCTGTCGGAATAAAGGGGTAAAAATAACGATTGATTAAACTATTTTCAGGATAGTTACTGTTGATTTTGCTGACTAAGCTGACTTGATTGCTACTAGGGTTAATTGTGGCAATTTGATAGTTTTCTGCCCCCAAAGTTAAAAATTCCCCCACAGCTAAGTTTTGGGTATCAGTCAGTTTCAGTAATTTATCGCCAATGGCAGCTTTGGTTTTTAAGCTGGTGGTGACTAATTGACTTTGAAAATAGGTGCAATCATTATAGGCGGTATAAACGGCACTTTCCTGAATGGTGAAGTTATAACTTAGAGTTAAAGATTTGATGGCGGGAGAATCATAAGTAGCGGGTATGGTTTCAACGATAATTGATTTTCGCAAAATTCGAGTACCAATTCCTAAGTTATCATTGAGAATGGCGCTATCGAGGATAAGTTTATTGCCAGTTTGAATATCAGTAATTTTATGTTCTTCGGGAAACCCGCCTGTATTCGGTTGCAAGCGAATCGAATCGCCTTTTGTCAGCAGATCAATATTATCAACAGTAATTATTGTACTGCCTTTGGCAACGGCAACGGTTAAAAGTGCCACATCATTATAAATAGGGTATTGACGTTGTTGAGCGCTTTTCCCATAAAATCCTTGGGTAATTCGAGCGCGAATCCAGTAGCAAGTTTCTCCATCCACGGTACTTAGGGATGGTAGTGGTTGAGGTAACTGAAATTTAGCTTGTTGGGATATTTCGGCTGTTTCAGTAAATTTAATTGCCGAGGAATTTTCTACCCAGTTGATTGCTTGCCATTGTTCATCGTTGCCAATTTCCCAAGTAATTTGTAAGTTGGCAGCCTCAATATTAATCGGTTGATGGCTGAAGTTAAAATTGAGCGTCACAATCCCATTTGGTTTGACAAAATCTCGATTCAAAGCGATATAAAATGTATTGTATAGTTGGGATTGTTCGCCAAAGGGATAAAATTCTTGGCTGAGATCTAAGGGAGCGGAATTAAATAAACAAATTTCTGGTATTAAGTTAGTTTGATTGATGGTTGTGCGACTTTGAATTTGACTAATTGTAACTAAATTAGCAGGTAGAGAGTTTAACCGAGCCTGCAACCATTTTCCGGTTTGTCCATTAACTTCACTGGCTGCTGGAATAGTCAAATTATTAAAAGTTAAAATCCATTGATTCTGATTGGTAGTTGAATTGGGATTTGGCAGATTTTGCCATTGAGAACCATCCCAATAGTACCAAGTCAAAGATAATTGCGCGGCATTTTGAGGATTGTTGGTATCAATAGTTAGGGTTAAGGTGGATAAACTGGGTAAATTAAAAGTTTCTGGACAAGTAATATATAGATGATGTGCGATAGGGCGATCGCCTGTAAATACCAAGCAGGATTTTCCCTCATTTTCCGTCACAATGGAAGTGCGATCGCTGTATAAATTTCGCTCCGGCTCCCGCACAAACACGGCTTTTAATTGCGTTGTAGTTACTACCAATTCCCGATCGGTTTCAAAAATAATTTCTTCTGTTTCTCCTTCTGTTGGCGGTGCAGATACTTGGGTATAGGCAGGCACTAAACCATCCACAGGACTCCCTTCTGCCAAATAAAAAGTTAATGGAACTTTGGCGGGATGGGGGGGAATTAATTTGCCGCCGATTAAATCTAAGAAGGCTAAAAAGTTTTTTTCTGGAACTTGATTGAGGCGATCGCTGACAATTTTCGCCATCCTGCCAAAGATGCGAATTAACGCTTTCCCGGCATCAGGTTTGCCATCGCTAGCTGGAGTCCACGCGGTATAATCTTGCGCGAACTTTGTAGTTTGCTCAACGATATCATCATAGCTGCGGCAATCAATTTTAGGTGGCAAAGAAGTCATAAATTTCAGGATTTGGGGATAATTTTAGCTACTGCAAATAAAAAGGATAAACCAAGTTAAAATTGTTATTGGTAGTGCGAATTTGATAATTTATCTGAATGAAGATAACATTTGGTTGACTGCGATCGCCAACTGTATCCACATCTAAAACATCAATTCGAGGTTCCCATTCAACTAAAGCATCTCGGACATCGCTAACAATTTGTCCTACAGTTCCTGGGGTATTGGGAGCAAACACGCGATCGTGAATGCTACAACCAAAATTAGGACGCATTACTCGTTCGCCTTTAGCGGTACTGAGAATAGTTAAAATTGATTGTCTCACCGTATTTTCATATTTTGTCATCTGAATCTGACCATTTTCATCCAGTTGCACCGGATTTGTCCAACCCACTCCTAAAAAATCAATATCCATCACATCACCTCCACCGAAGTATCATTAATTTTTACTCCCTTGGCACATTTAATCCCTAAACCAGTTGAGGCTTCCAGTTGATATTTAGCTTGAGTTTTAATTGTGCAATCAGATTTGGCTTCCAATTGGTACTTGGCTTTGGTTTTAATCGATAAACTTTGGCATTCAATGGCAATATCGCCATCGCTACTTTTGAAACTAATATTTCCTTTGGCAGCAATGGTTAAATCTTTCTCAGAAGTGATATTGATGGTATTATCTTGGGAGTTAATCAGAATTTGATTTTTGCCAGTTTTGTCTTGAATAATAATTTTTTCTTCGCCATTTGTATCATCCAAAGTGATTTTGTGACCGCTCCGAGATTGGATAGTACGAATGTTATTTTTACCATCTTTGTTTTTTTCGGGAGGTAGATCTTGACCATTCCATAAAGCACCTAAAATATAGGGAAAAGCCATATCTCCCTGTTCAAAAGCAACTAAGACCTCATCGTTAATTTCGGGTAAAAAATAGAACCCACGCTCTTTTCCTGCCATCGGAGTTAATAATCTTGCCCAAGGACTTTCATCTTCTTCTGATAACCAAGGGAATTTGACTTTAATGCGCCCTAAATTTTCAGGATCGTTGTTGTTGGTAACTATCCCAATAGTCACACCGTAAAACTTACTATCATTATCTTGAGGCATCAATAAATTTAGTCCCATCATGTGGCATTCCTCCTGGCAGTAAATGAAGTTTGATATCCTTGTTCTGGGGAATAGGTATGTTCAGTAGTATTTACATAATAAAGGCCGCTAAACCTTTTGCCAACTCCGATAATTTTAACTACTTTTCCGGCGCGTAAATCAGCTATACCCTGACAATTTCCTTCGGCAGTAATATAGGCAATTCCCAAATCTTGAAATTTTCCTAATGCTATTTGATCGGCTTCTGCTTTACTTGACACAGGTCGATCGACTATAGTGTTAGTAGATTCTCCAAAAGTTTGAACTATTTGAGATCCAGTTTTTGTTCCTGCCATTTTGCTGCTTTCTTTTCCCGCTCCTGCTTGACTGATAACTGTTTTTTTATCCTTGGGAATCCACCCCCGCACCTCTACTTGTTCGACTTGAGCCAAGCTACTTAACCGAGGAAAAAACTCTAGTAAATTTTTTCCATAAGTTAGATCTAAAATCTGGCTTTGGTCATTTTGATGGGGACGAAAATATAAATCTTTACCTTCTATGGCGACTTCATAACCAATGCGATCGCCGCGAGTTTTTAAAAACTCCCAATCGGTTTGATTGTGCTGCAAAACATACTCTAATTTTACTTTACTATCGGTAACTTTGGCAGTCAATCCTCTGGCTTGAGCAATTTGACGCGCAATATCGCTATCTTTCATTTTCAAGAATGATTTGGTTTGATGTCCCCGCAATAATCGATGACGCAAATCATGTCCCCTAATAGTCAAAGTTGGGGTAGAACCTTGGGGAAATTCTGGTTCTAATCCGGTAATTTCTCCAAATATAACTGTTTTTAGATCTTGATCGTAGCCAATTCTAATTTCAACTTTATTCCCAATTTCAAATAAATCGCTATCTACCCAAGTCATTGCTTGGGTAATTAAATTCCAAGCATAAACTTTTAAGTTAAACATACTTGGAGCGTCTAAATCTTCTGAGATTGATACCGAAATAAAATCAGTCTTTGTCTCCCAGGAAATAGGGATGCCATTAATGATGATTTTTGATCTGGGAATTAATGAAGAAGAGGCATTATTACTAGGCATAATTTATTCCCTCTAAATTAGATTATTAATTCGTAAAGGAGGAATAGTTAAAACCAGTCCCGGAGATAATTTTCTGGGATTAATTAAGCGATTTTCTTGGGCAATAATCCGCCATAAACTAGGATCGCCATATTCTTCTGTAGCAATACTACTGAGAGTTTCTCCCCGCTTGACAATCCGCACTGGATCGTCAATTAAATTAGCAATTTTTTGTTTTTTAGTCGGATCGATCCATTCTTTAAATGTACAGTTGAGGGTAGCTCGCACTGGCGTACCATCTTCCAGGAAATGAGTTAATTTCTTGGTGACAGTTTGGAGGAAACCATCGGGTAATAAGACACTATCATTATTAGTAATTCTGCCCCAAATTAGTTGACATCGAGGTGGACGTTTGGGATTAGTACCAATCCGCGATTCAGTGAGATCAAAGACTTTTCGAGTATATTTCTGAACATTTTCTGGTGGATAACCTGTCAGACTGGTATCAAAAAACAAGTCTATACTTAAGGTGGTTAAATCTTGGGAAGCAACAGGGGTATTTTTACCATCAGTTTTCCATCCAGTTTTGATAATGGTAATTTGATTGGGATTAAATAGAACTTTGAAGATATCAGCAAAGTCTCCCGGTTGACTTTTTTCCGCTTTAATCGTCAGTTTTTCTAAAGTCATCTGGTTTTACCTCGGCGTTCGCTTTCAATTACTAACCGCCGCATTAGTTTGCGTTCAACTTGTACGGCGATCGCATCAATATCAACTTTAGCTGAAGCGGGTAAGCTCGAAATAGCAGTTTCGGTAGGTGGTGCGGCACTAGCAATGATTTTTGGTAGTGAGGATGGGGGTGCAATCGTCTTTTTTTCTGGCTCTATATTCTGGTTAGTAAAACTTCTTTGGTTTGCCAGGGGTAGGGGAGAAGATTGAGCAGATTCACGGGATTTAATCGGAGTGACAATCGGTAAAGATTGGGGGAAGTAAAAAGGGCGATCGCTCTTTTCTTCTCTTGACTCATAAGAATCAACCGTTGGCATCTTAGGGAACGAAAAATTAATGAGTTGATTAGAATTCTCAAAGTCCCTCTCCCAAACTTGGGAGAGGGATTTAGGGTGAGGGCGATCGACTGGAATCGATCGAGTTATTTTCTCTCCATTTTTAACCCCAGGCAAAACAGAGTTTTCAAAGTTTATTTTAGCTTCATGCGATTGTTCATCTATTAAATTAGTCACCAATTCCTGCACTTCACCGTCAACAATGGGAGGATTCGCCCTAGGAAATTGCCTGTCAAACTCTAGTTGCTGGCTAGAAACTGATTTTTTCAAAGTAGAATTTTCGGCTTTTGGAAAAATGACAGTATTTAGGGGATTGACAACGGGAAGAGAGAAAGAAGAATTTTGAGGTTGGGATGGCACAATCGGCAGTTGTCGATCTAAATCTCGCCCAATATCTCTGGCTAATGGCATTTCTCCTTTTGGGGATAAATCATTATCCATAACCTGCGGTGAAACTACTGGCAACCCTGATTCTGGAGCAGTAAATTGATTTGTAAATGATAATTCTGTCGCTGGTTGAGGTGTAATTTCAGAAGATGCAATTTTCGCCTGCACAGGCATTTCGGTTGATAAGTTAGTAGTAACAGGCAATGGTGAAACCGTTGGCAGTGCTGATTCTTGAGTAGTAAATTGATTTGTCGATGATAGTTCTGTCGCTGCTTGAGGTGCGGTTTCAGAAGATGCCATTTTTGCTTGTAATGGCATTTCTGTTGATGTCGATAAGTTGTTAATAGTAGACTTTGGAGAAACTAAATTTTCACCCGTTGGCTGAGAAATAGGTTGAGCATAAACAATCGGAATAGACTCTGATGACTCTGTGCTAAAATTGCCCCAGCGCTGCATTTGTTGACTGAGCAAAGGCAAGCGATTTAAAAAGCGATCGCTCCTTTCAATAATCCCTTGACTAATCTCCATCTCGATCATTCTCGGTTGTGCTAGGGGACGAATTAGCCGCCTTAACAACTGAGTATTAATCCCATCTTGCCAATTTAATCCAGAATTTGTCATTGTTTTCTTTTAGAGTAACTATATAGCAGTAGTAGGCTATTAGACCGTACCTCACCGATCGCCTCTGCATACAATCACAGTGCTTCAATCCTAACGATACCTCCCTCAACATTATCAACCTGCAATCGATATCCACGAAGTATTGCCAGTCCTAGCAGGGGTTCCGTCTCTGATTCTGCAATATCGATCGAGCGGTACTGACCATCCCAGATTACGGTTCCAGTGTAAAAGTCAAACAGAGTTTTGCTGCCATCGCCCAAGGTCGCTATATTGGAGGTTCTCCAAGGTAATCCAAGGCGAACGATTATTTCAGAGGGCAAAGATAGGAATCCATCAAATCCAGTATCAATTACGGTGTTGATGAACTCTCGTTGCCCATTCGAGTTACTAACCGCGAGGGGAAGCGTTAATTCATAACGAAAATTCACAACTCCATGAATCATTAATCCTTTTTCAGACTCCTTGCCCCAAAATGATAAACAGCACTGTGTCCAATCCGCAGCGTCCAAGGTTGGGCATCGGGCTGGCGTTCAAAGAGCCGATCGGTTGCACCCATGAGTGTTTCATCGACTTCAAACTCTCCAGTTTCGATGTCGATCGCCACAATTTTGTCATCGTTGCCCGCTTCAACTTTTTGCCGAATACCAGACTCATAGAGTTCTTGCCCGCGTCGGGCTAACTCTTCTTTGCTATAGCGTCGTTGACGTGCTGTCATAGGCTTGAACTCGTTTCAACTAGACCCCTTTATTTTAACCTGGACGATCGGCTAGAGAATTTAAAGTAGTGCGCTCTTGTCATCAGCGATCAAATGTTCACTCAGCCAGTCTTAAATCAACAACCTGTAGGGGCAAGGGGAATTGCCCCCAAATCCTACAGTTTAGCAATTCCTTGATGAACCAATTCAATTCGTTCTACCGCCACCTCATCGCTATTTGCTCTTAAACTTGGACCATCCCATTTCACTGGATAGGCTTTTTTAAACGCCCACCACATCACCGGAATTTGCTGACTATTCAGAACAATAATTGTGCCATTCATCGGCTCAATTATGCCCTCGCTAGTAGCTTTGTACCACAGATAAAACAAATCAATATTGACTAATCCCCGACTGAAAACTAAATGAGGGTAAGTAGTATTTTGGGGGAATTCATGCACGTAGCTATTTAATCCTCCCTCTTGATAAGATTCCAGCTTGATTTCACTACTCAACCCACTAACTTCGGTAAAACCTCCAATCACTACACCCCCAATTTCTACCGCAAAATTGTAGGACATATAGGGGTCATGTCCCACTAAACTAGCCGTCGAACCTGCTAGTAAAGCTGCTTTAAGTGCGATAGATTCAAAGTTCACATTACCCCCCTTTTAATTGTTCATTTAGTCGTTGATTAATTTGGGCTACCTCCGTCACCCATTGTTGCCGTTCTCGGTGTTCCATTGCCACGATTTGTTCGTAAGACCAATGAAAATGATAAGCCAGATAAGCTACCTCCAACCGCAGGCGTTCTGGGGGGTAGCAACTTACTCCCCCAGGGGTACGGTTTCTACTTCAAATTCTCCTTGACAATGGGGACAAGCAACTAACAACCGACTATGACCATTTTGATTAATCCGTTGGTAAAAATCTTGCAGATAAACAAAATCCCCCGAAAATAATCCTTCAATCACCTTCGTATTGATTTGCTCCAAAGTTCCTAATTGGGTAATTACCCGTGCTAAAAGAATAATTACTAAATAGCCGGGATTTCTCTGCACTCTCGGATCTCGCAAGGGAGCAATTTCATCTTGGGCGGTTGATAGACGCATCATCCCTTCTCGATGAATATTGCCCTCAACATCGAGATAACCTTGGGGAAGAATAAAGGGGAATTGAGTTTGCTGCATGATTGGGAAAATTAACCCACAGTAATGCCTTCGTGAACCAGTTCTAGAGTTTCAATGGCAACTTCATCGGAAGCGGCATTAAAACTGGGTGCATTCCACACCGTAGGCCAACAGTTTTCGAGATTCCATCGCTGTTTCTCTTCTCCTTTATCATTGGCTAAAATAATCGAAACATTTCGTCTATCTGTGACTCCATCTTGGAGATTTTTGTGCCATTTCCAAAGCTCTTGATTATCAGTTACGCCCCGTTTCAAACTGATATTACCATAACTATTCAGTCCCGGAATTTGCCGCTGCCCTAAAGATTTATCCGTACCTTCCCGATACATACCTGCTTTGCGGGTGGCAGTTAAACCGCTACATTCTTTAAATCCGGCATGAACAATACCATCCCATTCTACCCAAAAATTATAGCCGCTGTAAGGGTCGTGGGTGTTAGCGATTGTGGGCATAATTGAACCTCCTGTTAGTTGTAAGTGAAAATTTAATTCAGGGTAATTCCGCTGCTACTCTGTACCAGCAACAGCCGAATAAATTCCCCTGGAATGGTGGGCGCTAAACCAATTTCTGCCATTACTTGCCCCATTTCTCGATTTTCCGGTGGATTGGTTTGGGCATTACAGTTAACATAAAATGCCTGTTGAGCCACAGTGCCTTGCAGCGCTCCTTGTCGCCAAAGCGATTCGCAATAAACGCTTAGTTCCCGTTGCAAACGTACCCACAGAGAAAAATTATTGGGTTCAAAAATGGTATTGACTAAATTCTGGTCTATCCAGCGGCGAAAGGTGAGAAATAAACGGCGAACGTTGATATATTGCCATTCGGGAAGGGGACTAAGAGTCCGGACTCCCCAAATTCTCATTCCCCGATTGCGGAAACTGCGAAGGCAATTTACTCCCGGATTATTGGCTGGATTTAATAATTCTTGGTCGGCGGGGGTGAGATTTAAAGTTAAGTCAAGAACGTCTTCCAAGGCAATATTAGCTGGGGCGCTATGCACTCCGCCAATTTGGTCAGAACGGGCATAAATTCCGGCAATATGACCGCAGGGAGGAATAGCGCGGGGGCGGGTGGCATCGTTGAGATTTTCAATTTTCAACCAAGGGGCGTATAATGCTCCATAGTGACTAGAAAGCGATCGCCTCTGTTCATCAATAGTCGCCACATCGCCGTTGAAAGCATCCAAAATGGCAAAGCGATCGCCCATTTTTTCACAGTGTCCTAAAATAGCTTGCTGCATCCGGTGAATATTATCTCCATCTGGACTGAGCATCATATCCGGAGCGCAAACTAAATCAACATTTTCTAGAATTTCACTAGCTTCTAATCCCTGCTCCAAAGCCTCCAAAGTGTTTTCTGATAAACCAATTACGTAGCAGTAACGCCCTCCATTTTTAAAGAATCCCTGCACCGCTGCCGCCAAATATCCATTGCCATCCAGGGGGCTAAAATATTGCTCAAACTGATTGGCAAGGGAGAGCATTTTCGCTACCGTTGGTGTCGCCAAACCAAAAAATATCGGTACTCCCGTCAACAATTCTGGAGCGGGCGAGGGGACAATCTGGGCAATCGATACCCCCGGAATTGTGGGTATTTTCAGATCTAAGTTCGGCATAGGAATCTGATTACCTACTTACTATCAGCCCATTGACTGAGACGGAAAACCACAAATTCTGCTGGTTTAACTACCGCCACCCCAATTTCTGTCACTACTTGACCAAGATCGCGAATTTCTGGAGGGTTAGTTTCAGCATCGCATTTCACATAAAAAGCCTCTTGGGGAGTAGTGCCAAATAAAGCTCCTTTGCGCCATTCCACAGTCAAAAATGCCGAAATATTCCGGCGAATTTTTGCCCAAAGTTCGGGAGTATTGGGTTCAAAAACTACCCATTGCGTGCCTTTATCAATCGAGTCTCGCAGATAGCAGAAATGACGGCGAATATTGATATATTTAAATTCGGTATTGGCATCTCCACCTAAAGTCCGCGCTCCCCAAACCAAAATATTTCCATTGAGTTTGCGAATGCAGTTAATTCCGCTGGGATTGAGTCCATCTTGTTTGGCTTTACTCAGGGAATATTTTAAGTCCAATGCCCCAAAAATAGTTTCATTTGCTGGAGCTTTGTGAACTCCCCTTTGTCCATCGACTCTGGCATAAATTCCCGCGATATGACCGCTGGGCGGGACATAAATGTTACTATTACTGGCGGGATCGTAAACTTGAATCCAAGGGAAATACAAGGCGGCGTAGGCCGAGTCAAACGGCTTTAGCGCCTCCACAACTCCGGCGCTGCTAAGATCGATGGTTTCTGCACTATCTAAAATGGCAATGCGATCGCCCATTTTTTGACAATGATCTTTAATCTCTCCCCGCACGTCCAAATTTCCTGGAGCCGCAACGATGGTGATTTCATCTATCGCTTCAAAACTATCTAGAACGCCAGCAATTTTTTCTTTCCCTGAGATCCAGGTGACATAACAACGAGTTCCCCCATTGCGAAAAAAGCCATAAACTGCATGAGCTAAGGTATTCTGCCCCGGATTATTACTAAAATCGCCAAAGAACTTTTTAAATTCGGTAAAATTAGTAATCAGTTTGATGGCAGTTTCCGGAACCGATATAGCAGAAGCCCCTGAATTTGCCTGAGCATTATCGGCAGCAATCGTACCAATAAATCCCGCAATACTGGTTCCGACTCCAGTAATCGGAGCGGAGCCAGAAGCCACCTCTTCAACGTAAACACCGGGAGATAAATAGCTGGGCATTGTTTAAACTCCTTGGGCAAATTTTTTAATAGTTACAGGCAATAAGCAGTCTTACTTTTAGAAGCAATCGGAAGAGTTGGGAAGCACTATCAAGCCATTTCCCCCCTTAACTAAGCCATGCTAGCAGAACAAGTTCAGAAGTTACAAATAAAGTTTTATTGCTGTAATATGAACTTTTGCAAATTTCCTCGGTAAAATTAATTCCTGAACCTAGCCCAAGGCTTGTTAAGTTGAACTTAAACCATCAGTCTAACAGGGACTTAAGTCCCTGGCGAGTATCAGCTTAGACAATTGCCGGATTAAAGACATTTGAATCCAGGTCTTTGCGGAACACCCCAGCTTGAGCAATTGGTTCATGTAGTGCAGGCACAAGATGAACTTCACTCTCAAATGTCCGCCACAATTGGGGAACAAAACGAAATGTGCGATTTTCCCAAGCAGTTGTGCCACCAAAATGCTCTTTCATCCGAGTATTAACTAACTCGTTCAGAATTTTAAAAACCGTGGTAACTTCCGATAATTCTCTGTATCCGCCCCAATGCTGGAATTTAATCCCGGCCTTTTGGACTCTCTTTTTTAACTCTCCTCTCTGAGCTTCTGCATAACCATTAGCAAAGACATCATGGGCAACAGCTTCTAGATATAATTGCTTTTGGGCAATGGGATTTTTGGCATGGAATAAGGTTTTGGCAATGCTGAGAGTTGCACCAGTGGCATTGCCCATTGTTCCCCAAGAGCCAAAAGCTAATAGATCGCAATAGGGCAGTACAGAACAAGCATCCCAGGCTCCATTAAACAGTCTGCCATCAATAATTGCTAATTTACTGCGTTGTTCCGCAGAGTAATTTTGATAGCGCTTTAAGAAATCACGATCAAATTCAGCTTGTTTGGTATCATTGCTTTGATAATCATTAATAATTCCTCCGGGACGGCGGGTAAGAATTGCCACCTCAAAATCCCAATTTGAGTTGTTTTTAGGAAAATCAGGGTCGAAATCCCAGTCCGGATTAACCTTGGTTAAACCAATAGGAGCTAACTTCTTTTCGACAATATCTTTAGATGTTTGCAAGCCATCGTAATGATGTTTGCAGTCTGGATTAGAAATCCGAATCAAAACCTTCCTATTCAGCAAAGTTTGAGCAAATGCTATCAATACAGTTTCATCAGCCCCCCAAGTAATGGGCTTTTTCAAAGAAGAGAGATTGCATTGATCGAAAAGAGTATCTAATCGTTGTTGTAACTGTTGGCGGACATTCGCGGCGGCGGGGTTGGGAGAATCTCCCATGGCAACTACAATTGAGGTAATGTTACATTTCATTGATTGCACAAGCCGAATTGATTGCTCAAGTTGCCACAATTCGCGATTATGTCTAGCAATTGCCCAATCAGGATAATCTTGCCAAGCACCAATTCCGACAAATGAACCAATCAGTACCACATTTCTAGCTTTGGAAATATAGGACAAATATTCTTCAGGATATTGTACCAGTCGATCGGTGACAATAAAGGCCGTATCTGGGATGGGCAGAAGACTTAAAACTTGTCTGACTAAGGAATCAACTTGTCTTCTTGGTCCTAAGACAAAAGGTGGATAAATTACTTCTGAGCGTCCATCATATTGATTTTGAGGCCAGATCCCATTGCCCTCTTTATCTTGATAAGTTGGCTGGTGATAAATATCTTTGCGACTCTGGATTTTCTGTAAAACTTTAATTGTATTGGGGGAAAGTTCTTTGGTAGAAAATTGCAATACTTTGAATTTTAAGCTCATGGTTTTAGTCTCCATAGTTTTGATGGTGCTTTAGGCTAACGCTAACACACCGGATAGATAAAGTCAAATAATTAAATGCAATATAAGTTTGTTACTTCTGTTTAAAGGGCTTGGTACTACTCCAGCAGCGGCGGATAGGGGCAAATTGGTCAAGAATCTTAAAAATACCTTGAATGTAATGCTCTCCAGTTAACTGTGCGGCTCTTGCTAAACCTAGTTGAATGAGGTGCGATCGCATTTTTGGGGCATCCCAAAGAGCTTTAATTGCTACAGCTAATTGCTGCTCATTTGTAGGATCGAATAATATTGCGGCATCGCCTAATTGTTCTTCGGCTCCGGCAACTTGAGAAGCAATCACTGGACAACCCAATCCCAAGGCTTCAATGGGAGGTAAATTATCCGGACCGAAAAAAGTCGGAAAAGTTAAAGCAAAGGCTTGGCGATAGAGAGCGCTGAGATCTGATTGGGGTACAAAGCCCAGAAAATGCACTTGCTCGGATAACTTTAACTGATTCACCAATTGTTCAATATGGAGTTTATTGCCTTTGTCTGCACCCACAAATACTACTGGCATAATTAAATTATGTACTTCTCGCAAAATCTGCACAGCCAATAATAAAGTGGCATGATTTTTATGAGGCCAAAATTGGGCGGGATAAAATAAATACTGATCTGGAATTTGGTATTTTGCCAACACCTCGCGATCGCTGCCTAGGGGGGTTTGCAAGGCAAAGGAGGGAACTGGATAAGGTAAAATATGAATTAATTCCGATGGCACTTGATAAAAGCGTTCTATTTCCGCTTTGCCCGCACTTGTCCCAGTAATTACGGCGGCGGCACGTTGAATTTTGACCCCATAGGAATTTTCTCTTCTCTCCCACCTTCCCCCCGTACTAACTTCCGGGAAAAAAGGTTGCTGGCGATGAGCTAAATCCCAGACGGTGGTAATGTAGGGAATTTCTAAGGTCAGATAGTCATAGGTTCCTAGTTCCAAATACCAAATTACTTCCACTCCACTATTAATGACTAATTTTTCTACTAAGTCTTCTAGGGGAAATTGGCGGCTGATAGGCAATTTGGCTAAAACTTGATTGATGGTTTTTAAAAACCTATATTTAATTCTTTCTTTGAAACTGCGTCCGGCATAACTTTGTTGCAAGGGAATAAATTCTAGATGACTTCCAGAGATTACTTTTTCAATTCCCTTTGACCAACTGAAAATGGTAAATCTATGACCGCTATTGCCGCCATACTTAATTAAAGATTGCAGAATTTCGCTTTCAAAGGTGGAACCGCCACCAATTTCAGGGCGAAAGTTTTTCAGAAATACGCCAACTTTCATTTACCTGCCCCGATGAATTTGGCTACTGCATAAACATTCCAAGTTTTGTCATTGGGGATACGGTTGGTCATCCATTCCCCATAAGCAATTAATTCTAGTTTGTGGCACTGCAACAGCAAGTCAATTTCTGGCTTGAACAAATAGCGCATTTGATGACTTTCCTGCAATTCGCTTGTTTGTTGGGTGGTAGCGTTTTTAATTAATACTTGATAGTTGACAGTCACTAGATTTTCATTGACATTCAGGAGCGGTTCTGCAATCCTAGTTACAGTAATCTCTTGATCATCTAAACGCTTAACTCGAACTGTAGGGCGATCGCTCAAAACTCCCGGTCCATACCAACAATCAAAAATTAGCACTCCTTCCGGCTTCAGATGCGCCTTAGCGGTGGCAAAAGCCGCTTGCAAGTCTTGGTTGGTAGTTTGATAGCTGAAAACGTGAAATAAAGAAATTACCGCATCAAATTGGCGGTGCAGTCGAAAATTGCGAATGTCCCCTTGGTGAAATTCCAGTTGAGCAGATTGTTCCGGGGGCAAATGCTGCGATCGCGCCTCTGCCTGTGCTAACATATCTGCACTCAAGTCTACTCCACACACCTCATATCCCCATTTGACCAACTGCTCGGCGTGTTTGCCTGTGCCGCAACCTAATTCTAGGATAGATTTGGTAGTGGGGGCATATTTTTTCAGCAATTCATGGACAAATTCAGCTTCGGCTTGATAGTCCTTATCTCGATACAAGAGATTGTAATAACGAGCGTAATCGCCAAAAACTTGCATAAAAATCTACTGGTTGAGGTAACTGCTGTTTGCGGGTAAACAGATAGGTACTTTATTTTCGCATACTCTGAGGGCGATCGCATCCATAAAATCTACGATTGGTAACATCTTTTTCTCGAAATCAAATTCCGCCTGAAAGCAGTTTTTGGCGTTTTGGCTATAAATTTTGTAGGAATTGAGAATTTTATGCAGGGCAAACTGAATTTCTTCCGGATTGCCGGGATTGGTAATTACCTCTCCAAAATGATATTTTTCATTTAGTCTGACTAGGGAAGGCAAGTTGCTAATTAACACTGGCTTGCCATGCTTCAAATAATAGGCTAATTTTCCTGATGCCATGCCAATTTTGGTAAAGTTATGGCTGCCAAAATTGGCATACAACGCTAACCCAATCGTTGTCGAAGCATAAACATCATCTACTTGTTCGTAGGGAACGGGATTCAAAGACAAAATTAAATTTCTGGAATTGGCTTTTTCCAGAAGTTCTAGATACTCTCCATTATCTGCTCTTTCATTAGGATTTACCCCGTGCAGAACCAAGGCGCAGCCACTATTAATCGAGGCAAAAGATTCCGCTAAGGCTCTGGAACTCGTATGATCGTTGATCATGCCAGCTTGAGAAATGATCCAAGGAAATTGCTTGGTACACAAATTAAACTTTTCCCGAAAAAAGTTTGGGTTAATCTTGGCATGATTGGTATTCAGGGGACTATTTGGTAAATAGAAAAAGTTGGGGATATCAGCTTGGAAAAATTGTGATAGTGTTTGGAGGCGATCGCTATCTTGAATAATCACCGATTCCGCTTGACTAAAAAATAAACTGCCTACTATTTTTGCCAGAAACTTCCCTAGAGGATTTTTCCTCAGTTCGGGCAATTCTAAAGACATAAACATGAATTTTTGCTGAAACAAATAAAAGCACAGCCAGCCAATTAGTAAGCTGGGTAAATCCACTACAATATTAATGGTGTTTTTGTTTTTTTTGATTTGATCTTTAGTTTGCCAAAGATGAACTAGGCACTGCCAGTTAAAACTTAATATCGTTAATAATTTCCCTAATTTCGGCAGATTGAAGTGCTGGCATAATTTAACTAGCCTGGAACTTGTTTGTAAATAGATCGCTTCTATAGCGTCACCAATTTTTTCTGGTTGCGAAATCTTGTTTTCGCTAGCAAAAACCGTCACTACATAGCCCCGTTTTTCGAGGATTTTAGCGCTATTAACCACAGTAGGAGCTGTGCCAACATAGCCATCGTAAAAGAAAATAGAACAACCTTGGTATTGCATAATTTTATCCCGCAGGAAATTAATAAATCCAGGACTTACGCAACGCCTCTATTAGTAGGGTGCGTTACGCTGCGCTAACGCACCATTAACGCTATATGCGGAGCAACTGCTTAAGTCCTAAAATCCTTAGTAACCGATTTTTAATCGGTTACTAAGTCCAATTAGATGTAATGCACCCAGTGAGTTATTTTGGGTATTTTAAACTCAACGAAAATCTTTTAATTTAGAGCAGATTAACTACTGAATAGTTCCTGATATTCTTTAATTTGAACTTATTTCATGCGAGTTTGTCAACCAATTTGATTTTGGGGTCGATCATCAGAAGCTATGCTGCCAGAAAAGCCAAAAATTGATTTTATGCCATCATTAAGAGTTCCCGTACTGCGATCGCTACTCGCTCTATTTGTTCGCTAGTTAGCGCCAGTCCGCTAGGGAGATAAAAACCTCTTCTAGCCAGACGCTCGGCCACAGGATAAGACTCTCCTAGAAATAGTCCCATTTTGCGAAATACTGGCTGTTCGTGCATAGGCCAAAAAAATGGTCTAGTGCCAATTTTTTGTTCACCCAATCTCTTCATCGCTTCAGCGGCATCAAAGGGAATTTTCTCCTTTAAAACTAAACCATATACCCAATAAATATTGTGGGCGTATTCCTTAGATACTAAAGGTAATTCTATCCCCGGAACATCTGCCAAAAGTTCTGTATATCGTTTTCCCATTTGGTGCTTGCGAATTACAAACTCATCTAGTCGTTCCAATTGTGCTAACCCTAAAGCGGCTTGTAAGTTGGTCATCCGCAAATTCCAACCTAATTCTTCGTGGACAAATCTGCGGGTTGGTTGAAAGCATAAATTCCGCAAAGATTGACAGCGTTCGGCTAAAACTTCGTTGTCAGTCACAATCATTCCTCCTTCGCCTGTGGTAATATGCTTGTTGGGATAAAAGCTAAAGGTACTAATATCGCCAAAACTTCCACAAGGTTGATTGTTATAGGTTTGACCGTGCATTTCTGCCGCGTCTTCAATGATGTGCAAGCCATATTTTTCAGCTAGTGCCAAAATCGGAGCCATATCTACAGGTAAACCATAGATATGAACTACCATAATTGCTTTGGTTTTGGGGGTAATTTTGGCTTCAATTTGTGCCGCTACCATGTTCCAGGTATCCGGCTCGCTGTCTACAACTACGGGGATAGCTCCGGCTCGGACAATGGCGGCAGCACAGGAAATAATGGTGAAAGTGGGCAAAATAACTTCATCTCCAGCCCCAATTCCTAGAGCAACAACAGCGGCATCCAAAGCTACTGAACCATTACTAACTGCGATCGCATATTTGCGCCCTACTCTCGCCGCAAATTCCTGTTCAAATCGCTTGACAAAAGGTCCTTCAGAAGAAATCCAACCTTGATCGATACACTCATTTAAATATTGCCGTTCTTTGCCATCAAGCAATGGTTGATTGACTGGAATTGTTTCTATCATAGGAAATGAGGTAATTTAAACTATTTTGACTTGTTCGCCAGCAATTCCGGTAAAGCGAATTTTATCTAGTTCGCCGACAAAAGGACCTTGTTTAATTTCAATCATCTCTAGGTCTTCTAGGACTTCAAACCCGTGACCGCCTGTAATTAACAAAATGATATCGCCAGCCGCTAAAATGCGACTTTCTAAATATTCCTGCTCGTCGCTATAAAAATCCACCCGAAGTTGACCTTTTTTAATCAATAAAACTTCTTGCGTGTACAACACTTCTCTGGCAACGGGGTTATGAACGTGGGGCTGAATTTGTTTCCCCGCCGGATGATTCATATAAGCCAGTTGCTGAGAAAAGCTATTGGGGGTGAAAAAATGAATCCCCGGTTTGCTAAAATTAGCGGAGATGATTAAAGCTAGCAAATTATCGTTATGGATAATTTGTTGGACTAATTCTTGGGTTAAATGCGATGTCATAGTAGGCGATCGCCTCATGTTTGATAATCAGTTTATCCCAATATCTATTGTATCATAGGCTACTGAGCGATCCCTGAAAATCACAAAAGTTTATATTGAGGAAAATCAATTTGTCTGCTTGAAGGCAATTAACTTGGAAATAAATAATTTAAAGATTCAATTGTTCATTTTTGTTGTCCGTCCAGGTTTGCAAGGCACATAAATATTTCTAGCGATTATGAAATTTCGGATTAAATCCTTACCACTAGATGTTGTTGATTTGATTGCCGCCGGAGAAGTAATTGATTCCCTGGCGGCAGTAGTACGAGAATTAGTAGAAAATGCCCTAGATGCTAATGCGACGCGGATGACTATTTCTCTGTGGCCTTCTCAGTGGCGAGTGCAGGTAGCAGATAATGGTATGGGGATGGATTTAGCTGACTTGCAGCAAGCAGCAGCGGCGCATACTACTAGCAAAATTAGTTGCTGCGAAGACCTGTGGCAAATTACCAGTTTAGGATTTCGCGGCGAAGCTTTGCATAGTTTGGCAGCCCTATCGGAACTAGAAATTTTTAGCCGCCCTGATTTCTATTTATCCCACTTTGCAGAAAAAATTAACACTGAGTCCCAAAATACTACCGCAGAGGTACTGAATTTATCTTCGGCGAGGGAGGGTTGGCGAGGGATTTATAATTCCCAAGGGGAAGTAATGCGAGTTGAAACTGCGGCGATCGCCCCTGGTACAATCGTCAATGTTGCCAATCTCTTCGGGACTTGGACAGCCCGACGGCAAGGATTGCCCCCCCTGAACCAGCAATTGCGTGCCGTCCAAACTACGATTTATCATCTTGCCCTTTGCCATCCCCAAGTAACTTGGCAGATTCAGCAAAATGACCGTCCGTGGTTTTCTGTGAGTCCAGGGACAACAGCGGTAGAAATCTTACCCCAAATCCTGAAAGATGTTCGCAGCGAAGACTTACAATTATTTAGCCAGGAATTACCGCTAGAAGAATCTACAGCCAACTTACAAGTAGTCATAGGATTGCCAGATCGTTGTCAC
This sequence comes from uncultured cyanobacterium, assembly GCA_936920195.1. Classification (GTDB taxonomy): domain Bacteria; phylum Cyanobacteriota; class Cyanobacteriia; order Cyanobacteriales; family FACHB-T130; genus CAKZHE01. The sequence continues at coordinate 39,103 of CAKZHE010000067.1, forward strand.
CGCCACCGCGCCGACTGGGTGAAAGTCGCAGTTAATCATCGGATAGTGCGATCGCCAGAACTAGAACAAACTATTTTAGGCGCATTTCAAAGAACATTACCCCGCGATCGCTATCCAGTTTGTTTTCTGCATCTGCAAGTTCCCCCCGCCCAAATTGACTGGAATCGTCACCCCGCCAAAACCGAGATTTATTTACAAAACTTGAATTATTGGCAAGAACAAACGGCGATCGCCATTAATCAGGCATTATTAATTAGTCCCGCCAGCCCTTCCCCATCAGTTTATGCCCAGCGGACAAGCAAACTGCTCAAAGCTGCTGAAACCCAAGGTAATTATAATGCCCAACGGGTTATTCAACCAACCGATGAATGGGAGCCAACAACATCCTTAGTGGCGATCGCCCAAGTTCGGCAAATGTATATTTTAGCCGAACATCCCGCAGGAATGTGGTTGATCGAACAGCATATCGCCCACGAACGAGTATTATACGAACAATTAGTTGACCGCTGGCAGATTGTTCCCCTAGAGCCACCCCTGATTCTCAACCAATTATCGGTAGCGCAACTAGAGCAACTAGCGCGAATTGGGTTAGAAGTAGAAAGCTTTGGCGAGCAACTTTGGGCAATTCGCAGCGCTCCCGCTCCCCTAGCTGCCAGGGAAGACTGTGCCGATGCCATCCTAGAACTGAGTTTAGCCGGAGACTTACAAGCTGCCCAAGTTGCCACCGCCTGCCGCACCGCTATCCGCAACGGTACACCCTTGACTTTACCAGAAATGCAAACCTTGATCGCCCAATGGCAGCGATCGCGCCATCCCCGCACCTGCCCCCACGGACGACCAATTTATTTACCCTTAGAAGAATCATCCCTAGCTCGTTTCTTTCGCCGTCATTGGGTAATCGGCAAAAGTCATGGACTTGCTTAAAAGGGAACAGGGAACAGGGTGGGGAGAGGGAACAGGGAACAGGGAACAGGGAACAGGGAATAGGGAACAGGGAACAGGGAAAAGGGAATAGGGAATAGGGAATAGGGAATAGTGAATAGGGATGTGGGATGAGGGAATAGTGATTAGTG
>CAKZHE010000068.1 GCA_936920195.1 uncultured cyanobacterium
CAGTTCAGTTAACTAAGTTCGTAGTTGGGCTTCAGCCCTAATCCGGAGAGGGCTGAAGCCCAACTACGAACTTTTGCTTTCTTTTATTTATGACCCCCTACTTACTGAACTGTATTGGGACTTAACTGAACCGTATTGCATTATATTCTCCGCTATTGGCCTTAAAATTCAAAAGAAGATAGATCCAGTGAAAATTCATAGTAAAGGATCGGGCAATTTTAAGGTATGTTTTTCAAAAAGCACTTTTAGGATTTTTTCAATGAGAAGACTATTCCCCCGACTGGGTAAGTGGCTGTTAGCTGCCATCATGGTGCTAACGGTACAACTATTTTCCGCCCCGGCTCATGCCACTGGAGTCTATGAAATTCCCCCCCTCGCCCCCGAAACCTGGGTGTTAGACAAAGGGGAAGCCCTCAGTCGCCTGAGCAAAAATCAGATTGTGAATACTCTTGCCAATCTCGCCCAAACAACTGGCAACGAAGTCAGATTTGTCACCATCCGGCGCTTCGACTACGGAGAAACTGCCGAAACTTTTACCAATAAGTTGTTTGAAAAATGGTTTCCCACTCCAGAAGCCCAAGCCAATCAAACTTTATTGGTAATTGATACCCTCACCAATACTACTGGCATCCGCACTGGCGAGAAAGTCAAAACCCTGTTGTCCGATGAAATTGCCCAGAGTGTTGCCCAAGAAACTGTTTTAGTGCCTTTACGGGATGGCGACAAATATAATCAGGCATTGACAGATGCGAGCGATCGCTTGGTGGCTGTCCTCTCTGGCAAACCCGATCCCGGCGCTCCTGTCGTAGTAGACAATGTTTCAGTGGCACGTACTTATAAAACCGCCGAAGAAACCGATCAAGGCAGTGCAACTGTTTGGGTAATTGGCTTATTAATTGCCGCCACAGTCATTCCGATGGTAACTTACTTCTTTTATCAAGGCTTGGGTTCCTAGTCTTGAATGTATGTTTTGCCACTGACTAGGGCAATCTCAGCCCTGACGAATTCTCTCCCCAGATAGGCACTATGATCGAGGAGAGTAACCGGACAGGGTTGAGTTTCTTCAAATATTTTCACGCACAGTTCTTTAGCCGTTCTGCCACTGTAAAGTGTTTCGGGGGTTCGCGCCAATTTCCCCCGGGCAGGAATTGGCTTGCCCGTTTCCGGATCGACAGCTAAACCCCGTTCGTCAATCATATTGGTAAAATGTTTGGCACAAATTAGTCCAGCGGCGATATCGAGGTAAATTAGAAAATAGCCCCCCGGATCGAGGTGAATATGTCGTTTGGAGAGACGGTCGTCAATGGCAGCTAAGGATTCTACAGTTTGAGTCATAAAGGTCAAAGGAAAAGATTGGTTGTCAAAACGTGGGGTTCCTATTTAATAGTGTACTGTTTTGTTTCTTTAGTCTATCCTGTGGGAAAATTAATAGCGATCATTTTTTTCAAGCTAGGATGCCATATTGCTAGCGCGAACCCAGAGCTATGCTTTTAGCCCTGAGTTTCGCCCCTGAAGATTTGTGTTGTTTACAATTTGGGCAAACTGAATGCGAGTTCCACAAAACCAAAATCAATTTACCTTAGCTCTTAATATTCCCAAACCGCCAAAATTTACCAGCATCGGAGAAGAACGGCAGTACCTCAGACAGCGTTTGGCAGCAGCTTTTCGGCTATTTTCGCGTTATGAGTTTGATGAAGGAATTGCTGGTCATATTACCGTCCGCGATCCCGAATTTCCCGACCAATTTTGGGTTAATCCCTTGGGAATGCACTTTAGCCAAATTCGCGCCTCTGACCTAATTTTGGTGAACCGCGACGGCAAAGTAATCTCCGGTAACAAACCAGTCAATGCCGCTGCTTTTGCCATTCATTCCCAAATTCACGCAGCTCGCCCTGATATTATGGCAGCGGCTCACGCTCATTCTGTTTACGGCAAAAGTTGGTCTACTCTCGGACGCTTGCTTGCCCCAATTACCCAAGATTCCTGCGCTTTCTACGAAGATCATGCCCTGTTTAACGACTATACCGGGGTGGTTTTGCAACCGGAAGAAGGTCAGCGGATTGCGAAAACCCTAGGGGAAAATAAAGCCATTATTTTACGCAACCACGGTTTACTGACGGTGGGGCATTCGGTAGATGAAGCGGCGTGGTGGTTTATTACTATGGAACGTTCTTGTCAGGCACAGTTATTGGCAGAAGCGGCGGGAAATCCCCTATTTATTGCTTCCGATACGGCTCGGCTCACCTATAACCAAGTGGGAACTCATTATATGGGCTGGTTTAGTTTTCAACCGCTGTATGAGTCGATTGTTCGGCAAGAACCCGATCTGTTGAATTAGCTAGACAACCTGAATTGACCAAATTAAACTATGAGTACATCTCCCCTCCCCAAATTACCCATCCCCCCCGCAATTGTGGGGGCGGAGCCTGGTTCTTTTGCTCGGTCAACGGTGCTGGAAAGGTTGCCTGCGATCGCTAGTCGGGTAATTGCCGAAAATGATTTTCCAGCGGAAATTGTGCAGAAGTTAGAAGCGATCGCCTCGGAAATTATCACTGGTTCGATCCGCCATTTGCAAGACCCCGAAGCTCCCGATTTGGCAGATTGGAACGGATATATTCAGCCACTTTTAGGGAAAAGTTGGGTAGATGTGCCTTGGTTCTTTGCCGAAACCTATTTTTATCGCCGGATTATGGAAGCGATCGCCCATTTTCCCTACGGCGCTTGGCGGGGCTATGACCCCTTTAAACAGCAGAAGCATCTCGGTTTAACCGCCGCTAGGGAGGCGATTGAGCGCTTAAGTATTCAGGTAAATAGTTATATTCAAACTAGCGGTGAATGGGACTCTAGCCACTTAACTGAATTGATTTATACAGCCCTGTGGGGCAATCAGGCCGATTTGAGTTTGTGGCCTGCGGGAGAAAGTGATCGCGCTAGCGGTAAGGCTCCAGGGGCAGTAGAGCGGCTGCTAGTAGATGATACTGCCGTTGTCACTCAGTTATTAACTGCTAACCCAGTCAAACGGATTGATTTTGTGGCTGATAATGCGGGGTTTGAACTAATTGGCGATCTGTGTTTAATTGACTTTCTGTTGGTGAATAAAATTACCACCAGACTTTATTTACACCTCAAGCCCCATCCCACCTTTGTTTCTGATGCCACCGTTGAGGATGTGCAGCAAACCATTGGGGCGCTCTTGCAAATGCGTCACCCCCAAATTCAAGCTTTTGGCAGTCGATTGCGGGACTATATTACTGTGGGTAGAATGCGGTTAGTGGAAGATTATTTTTGGACTTCTCCCTTAGCTGGTTGGGAAATGCCTGCTGCACTGCACCAAGAGTTTGCCCAATCCAGTTTAACCATTGTCAAAGGAGATGCCAATTATCGGCGCTTATTAGGCGATCGCCATTGGGCTTTTGATACCCCCTTTGGGGATATTGTCGCCTATTTCCCCAGTCCAGTAGTTGCTTTGCGGACTCTGAAATCAGAAGTTGCTAGTGGTTTGGCAAGCGATCGCCTTACCAGTTTAGATCGGGAAGATCGGCATTGGCTAACTAATGGCAATTGGGGCATCATCCAAGCAGAACTTAGATCAACTCTCCAGTCAGAAGAGGTGTTGAATTAATCATGTTTAAATACGATTCCCGCTTATGCTGGCCTAGTGCCGAAGATTTACCTGATTCTGACGATACTCCAGTGGACAATCAACTACAACACCTGATTCCGGGCTTATTGGAAGCAATTTTAGCTATGGTTTGGGCAGAAAGAACCGATTGGTTTTTTGGGGTAGATATGGGCATCTATTATCATCCCCAATCACCAGCCATTGTGCCGGATGGCTTTCTAAGTCTAGGGGTAGAAAGAGTTTTAGATGAAGGATTGCGGTTAAGTTATGTTCTCTGGGAAGAACAAAAAGTTCCGATTTTAGCCTTGGAAGTAGTTTCTCAACAGCGGCGAGGAGAATATACCGAAAAAAAGCAATTTTATGCCGAAATGGAGGTGTTATATTATGCAATTTACAATCCTTTCCGTCGCCGCAAAGCCGCTTTAGAAATTTATCGTCTAGTTAATGGCGAATATGTCTTGCAACCAGGAAACCCGATTTGGATGCCAGAAATTGGGTTAGGGATGGGGACAGCGAGGGGAACTTATCACGGGATAACGCGGGAATGGTTGTATTGGTACAATCAAGCAGGGGAGAGGTTGTTAACTCCAGAAGAAAGAATTTCACAAGCCCAACAAATTGCCCAAGGGGAAAGACAACGGGCTGAATTAGAAAAACAACGGGCTGAATCAGAAAAACAACGGGCTGAAAGATTAGCAGAAAGACTGCGATCGCTCGGCATCAATCCAGAATTTCTTGATTGAAAAATACTCTGATGTGCTAGGATTATCTCCAGACCGTCAGTGCAGGCATCTTGCCAGCACCATAAAATCTGTGCTAGAGTAGCTCCATTGCCTCTAATTTCATCCGCCCTATCCCCCTCAAGTGTCGTAATTCCCGTACAAAACCTACTTTGGTACTTGCCATAAGGTACGCTTTTAGGTTAAAAGGATAAGAGATCGCTTCCCTCGCGCAGCTGGATGAACTCAAACCTTAGCGGGAAGCCTTTGTTGTTAAATATTTTGAAAAACCAATTTTGTTTATGACACAGCAAGTTATTCACCCGATGCTGAAAATGCAGCGTCAGGTTCATTCACTTGTGAAAGCCCAAATTATCAAGCCCACTGATAAGATTTGGAAAATCGCTCTGCTTTACGGCGATGACTGGCCTCATTGGAAACAAGAACTGCTGGAATTCGGCTTCACAATGCAAGACCCCATTGGCGACTTACTAGCCGTTGAAGTCTGGGATGAGGATTAAATGCCCGAATCAGGGAATAATTTAGCTTTTTATTCCCTATTCCCGAAGTTTGGCTAACGCTTGCGATACTTCTTGAGCAGTTTGATAGCGATCGCGGGGTTTAACCTCTGTTACCTTGGCGATAATAGCTTGCAATGGCGGCGCAATTGTGGGAATTTGGCTGACATCAAAGCCATATTTCCCTTGGATGGAACGATAAAAATTCATCGGGTTTTCACCAGTCAGTAAAAAAATCAGCGTTGGACCCAGGGCAAACAAATCTGACTGGGTACAGGGTTGCCCCCTTTCCTGTTCCGGTGCTGTGTAACCTTCAGCCCCAATCCGCGTCCCTGGTAAGAGAGATGCACCAACTTTAACCGCTCCAAAATCTAAGACAACTATCCGATTGTCTATGGGGCGTACCATCAAATTTGCTGGCTTAATGTCCCGGTGAATCAGTTTGGGATTTTGGCTATGAATATACTCTAGGACTTCACAAACTTGGATTATCCACTCAATGGCCTGCTGGGGCGTAACGGGGCCAAATTGATTAATCCGCTTTTCCAAATCTTGACCGTGGACTAATTCCATTGCCAAGTAGTGCTTGCCATCTTCCTCAAAGAAGTCGTAATAGCTGGGAATGCCGGGGTGCTGCAATCCCTGAAGAATGCTGGCTTCTCGGAAAAACAATTCCCTGGCTTTGGGAATTTGAACCATGTTGGCATTCATTTCCTTCAACACCAGCAATTGAGGCTTACCGCTAATCTTGCCTTGGGCATCCCAAGCTAGGTAAGTCGTCCCCATCCCCCCCTGTCCCAGGATCTTTAATACCTGATATTGGTGGATGTAGCGCAATATTTGGATAGGTTGACCGCAGTGAGTGCAAAACAGATTCCCGGCAGGATTGCCTGCGTGGGTGCAACGGGAACTCACTGAGGCAACGGTGGGAGGCAGGGGAGAGGACTGTTGAATTTCAAATTTGAGCTTGGGACCATTCTGAGCCAATTGAATGATGGAATTGGGGGCTATCCAAGCTTGAGTAACTAAAACGCCATTAATGAAAGTGCCATTGGTTCCTTGATTAATTACCTGCCATTTGACAGGAGTTATGCCACCTAGGGAGTTACCCTCATTGTCTGCACCAATCAATTGCAGATGATATCGGGAAACTAAGGGGTCGTTCAGGATAATGTCATTGTCTGGCGATCGCCCAATTTTCACAATCGATTGGCGATCAAAATCCCATTGTTGTAGTGGTTGAGATGACTGGGGATGGAGGAGCGTCAGCGTCACCATAGATTGAGGTGATGGGGTGATGGGGAGTTGGGATGATGGGGCGATGGGGTGATTTTTAGTGCATATTTTGTTGTTCTAAGTTCGGTCGGACTTTGGTGCGAATCAGAAGGGCAGTAATATTGTCATGACCGTTTTGCTGATTGGCAAAGTCAATTAATTCCCTCAACCCTTGCTCTAAATTAGCGCGGGAACTCATCAGAGGCAAAAGGTGAGATTGCCAGTTATTTTCTAGCACGTCTCGGTCGGACATTCCATCGGAACAGAGCAGAAACAGGGTATCTTCGTTCAGTTCCAAGAATTGGATATCTGGTCTGACAAAATTTTCGTCTCGCGGACCCAAAGCTTGGGTAAGCTGGTAAGCATCGGGACGAGAATAGGCGATCGCTGGTTCTACGCCCCGCTGAATTTCCCGCTGACCAACTTCATGATCTACGGTAACTTGCTCCAAAGGCCGTTTGCGGGTGAGACGATAGAGACGGGAATCTCCCACATGGGCGATCGCGACTTGGGTATTCTGAACTAACACCATCACCAAAGTTGTCCCCATCCTGGCATTGCCAGAACGGGCATTTTGTTGGTTAATATCGTAAATGGCCTGATTTGCCAAGAGTATCCCATCCCGAATCACCTCCGCCGGAGGCATTTCCTCGCCCCAATTCTCTTGGAAATAACGTTTGAGGGTTTCCACAGCCATAGCGCTCGCAACTTCTCCCCCAGCGTGTCCCCCCATCCCATCGCAGAGAATGTATAACCCCCGCGCCTGAACGGAGCGTCCTAGGGGATTTTCTTGTCTGCTTACCTGGGTTTGAATGCCAAAATAGTCTTCATTGCGATTGCGATCGCGACCGATATCAGTTCCCCCAGCATCATCTAAACCCACCAATTGCATGGGCAGTACCACCGTGGGCAAATCGTCACTGCGATCGCGATCCTCGAAATCTAACTCTTCCCCATCTGGAAAATCATTCTCACTCGCATTGACCGGGGTTGGGGAAGTTGTCGCCGCATCTCCATCGGTCGGAGGGCTTTCGCTGGCTTGTAATTCACTTGCCAATGCCTGGAAGCGCGATCGCAACTGTTCTAAGCTGGTAATTTCACCCTGGGATAAATCTGTTAATATTGCGGCTAAACCCGCCAGTTGCTCTAGTCGCGATGGTGGCAACAAATTTTGCCACACCTGCCCCAAATCCTTTAACCCTAGTTGGCTGTCTTTGGGTTCCGGATATAGCTGTTGCAGGCTCAGGGTTTGGTCTTCATCAACTCGCAAATTATTGATTTCCAAAAGACTTTGGCGGCAATGCCAAGTTTCCAACTCTGACCACAGTTGGAGCATTTGCCCTAAACCGTAAACAATTTGGAGGGCAGGTAGATCTTCGTTTTGCCACAGTTCCTTCAGGGACTGAAATTGCGAACGATCTTCTAGCAATAGCACCACTTGTCCATCTTGTTGCCAAGCATCGTGAATTTTGGGCAAAATGGTATCGAAGGATTCCTGGAGGGCTAAATAGGGTTGGGCGATCGCGGGAATACCCACATTTTGCCAAACTTCGGTTGCAGAAGCAGTAGTGCTGCCAACTTCGAGATTAAATCCATTGACTAGAGCAGCTAGGGGGGACTGTTGTAGCGGCTGGCAGTCCAACACTAGAACTTGCACTTCCTCTGTCAGTTCTGACAAGGGGAGTAGGGGTGACAACAACCGATAGCGCTGATGGAGATCTAAATAAACTTCCTCTGGGGCAGTTGCCTGTTGTTCGCTCTTGGCCTGGGATAAATTGACAGTTACTATTTCATGGTCAGCTACGGGGGCAGATGACACTTCCGCTGGCGGTTCAGCAACGGGATTGTTTTCGGCTTGCCAAGTAACATCCTTGAAAATCGTTGCCTGCCAAAATGTCCCAACGACGGCACTGCACTGCGGACACTTTTCTTCAGTAAATGCTACTTGCGCCCCGCATTCGTGGCAAATCTTACAAACTAGGGAAGTTCCGCATTTTTCGCAAAACTTGTTGGTATTGGGATTTTCAAATTGACACTGGGGGCAAACAAGCATAACGAAACTTCCTTTTTCCCATTGGGGTGTTCATATTATAGTATTGCGAGTACGCGCACAGGACTGACGCATCAGAGTAACGATGCCCGCTGGGTAAGTCCAGCTAGAGTTTTTGGATAAGTTTTGGTTCTGTGTTCTCCCCTTGCCCTTTAGAAAAAACTCAGAAATCCAGCAGCTTCCTCTTGGTTGAGAGTATCCCCCGGACTAACTTGCCGCTTGCTGTCTTCAATCGCTTTCAGCATATACACATCGTAGTAGAGCGATCGCAGCATTATCCAGGGTTCTTCCAAATTTTCGTCCGATATTTGGGCAACTAAGTAGGGTAGCTTAGTGGCTAGACGATGCAAGCGGTTGCGGAGAGGATTCGTGGCATTCATAAGAAAACATGGGATGCTGGGAAACTCAAGTTAAATTTTAATTCCTTTTAGCTCCGCCCGTTCCCAATAAATTTTCGCAGGGCGATCGCCCTCTGACAACCGCCAACATTCGGCGAACAATTGTCCCGCTTCCGCAAATTTCCCCGCCGAGTAATTTGCCAAAGCTTCCGCAAATAATTCCCTGGTTGCTAATTTACCTGCCTTGATTTCTGGCAAGTCACCATCAAACACTTCATAAATCGTGACTAATTCCGATTTTCCTCTAACTTTTACCGTATCGATGGCGCGAATTGCATACTGAGAAGGATTTTTTAACCGCGAGAAAGTTTCCTGAGTAATTAACAGCGACACCCCATAATTTTTGGTCAGACTTTCTACGCGAGAAGCTAAATTAACCGCATCGCTAATTACCGTACCTTCCATCCGATTCTGTCCCCCCACTGTTCCCAGCATCAAAGAACCAGTATTAATCCCAATTCCAATCTGAATCGGTGCATAGCCTAAATTAGCGCGATTTTGATTGTATTCAACCAGTTGATTGAGCATGGCAATTCCCGCTTGCACGGCATTATCTACCTCGCCGCTAAATAAAGCCATAATCGCATCGCCAATATATTTATCAATAAATCCATGATTTTTATTGATCGCAGGTTCCATGCGAGAAAGATAGGAATTAATAAATTTAAAATTATCTTCCGGAGTCATACTTTCCGAAAGCATGGTAAAGTTGCGAATATCGGCAAACAAGACCGACATTTCCAACTGGACTTGATCCCCCAATTCTACATCAATGATGCTAGATTTTTGTAAAAATTGCAGGAATTGATTGGGAACAAAGCGCTCGTAAGCTTTATTAAGTTGAGCGAGTTCATTATAAAGTTTAGAATTTTGAATTGAAATCGCCGCCTGCCCTGATAGAATTTTTAATAATTCTACTCTTTCTGGGGTAAAAGCTCCGGCAGTCAAATTATTTTCTAAGTAAACAATACTGACAAGTTGAGATTGATTAATTAGCGGCACGCAGAGAATTGATTTGGGCTGATGCTTTTGAATATAGCGGTCGTTAGTAAATTGGCCTTCTCGAACAGCATCATCTAATACCACATTTTCTTGAGTACGCGCCACATAATTGACAATTGCCGAGGAAAGTTCTTGACAATTATCCACTGGAATTGACTGCAACACTGTAATTTTTTGAGAATCTATTCTCTCACTCGTACTGTTGTGTGAAGCTTCACTAGCAGCTTCAATTAACAGCTTACCTTGACTTGATAAAATTAGATATCCCTTTTGCGCGCCAGCGTTTTCAATCAAGATTTTCATCACGTTAGACAGTAACTTGTCTAGCATAATTTCCCCAGAAATTGCCTGATAAGCTTTCATCACTGTGGTGATATCTAAGTTATAATCTGAAGCCGTACTTGTTGCTGATATGGTGGCTTTAGTATTTCTGTTACTCGGTTGAATTGCCTTTAATAACTGGGGATATCGGGTTTCTAAATCTTTTACCTTCGCAGTTGCTCCCCATTGAATATAACAATAATAGGCATCAAGCATATAAATTTGGGCGAATTTTTCTTTACCCCATTCTAGGTAGAACTTGGCAGCTAGTTCATTAGCTAGAGCTTCTTCGTTCAGGAATTGATTTTCTTTGGCGAGAGAGATAGCGCGATCGTAAAAGTCAATTGCCTCAGCTTTATTGCCTAAAACTCGCTGTTTTTCTGCCTCTACTAAATACCATTTATGCAGATTATTCATGGGAGCATTTTGCGCCCATTGATGTAGAGTAGTTTGATAATTTTCTACTTGGATTAGAATTTCTGCCTGCTCAATTTCTGAGTAGGTGGAAAAGAGTGCTAAGTACGTCAAGGCAGCATAGAAATGGAAAATGGAAAAAAAAATCAATCCCGATACTGCGATCAAATACTGTTGGGCTTGGACAATGTAGTTCAGGGCATTGGTATAATTGCCAAAATAATAGGCAGGAAGCAACTTGTAGATGTGAAGAACAGCGATCGCACTGAGTTCATTGTCTCGATGATACTGAGGAATCATCACCGTTTCATCGTAGGCATTACCGATTAAACAATCTGGTTGACTTACAGTTTCCTTCAAGTTCTGGACTATCTGCTGATTCATATCCAAATAAGCCTGGGCAGAATATTGCTTTACTTCAGCCAAGGCAGCACTATAAACTGCTGTTTCAGACCTCCAAGTGTCTAGTTCTACTCCACAGAAAAAATTGTTATGAAAGTGATTGCTAATGTTATAGCCAGCGTATAGAAATTTGCCAGTTTCCATGCCAGCTGTAAACCCATCTTTCAGGATCGGGATTGTTGCCCTCAAGGATTCTTGGCAATGCTGAATAAACCCCCCAAACATAATCAGAATAATCGACTTAAATTCTTGTGAATTAAACCGATCCAGTAAACTTAGTGCTAATCTACCAAAGTCATAGCCTGTTTTTACCTCTTCCAAAAAAGCGCACAACACCAGTCCATGAGTCGCATACCCCACCGTCGATATGGGTGCATTGCCAAACTTGAGAGATAAACTCACCATCATGGCGCTAACCAGAGGGAGTAAACCAGGCATCCCCATCAGAATTGGTCCAGGTAACATTCCCAATAGTTGCATCATTGCCTGAGTCTGAAGATCGGTCATCATTGGTAGATTAACCAGTTCCTCAATCCGTTGGCTTTGGAGTTGAATCGCCAGGGCTTGTAGCGCTTTGCTATTCTTGACTTCATCAGGTTCAGGAGGAAGTTCAAACCCCAATTGCGCCAGTGCATCTCTAGCCAATGCGATCGCCTCTAACATCTTGCCCTGGGCTGTCTGAATAGCCATTAAAATTTCGTAAATTTTAACTTTGTCTAAAATTGTCTGAGCTTTCTCTAATACCAGTGCCGTCATCTGCTGCATACTCTCAAGATCGGCATTTAAATAAGCGGTTTCGGCAGTAGCAACATAAAGATTTAGGGTCAATTCATACTGAGTTTCCCAACAGTTATCTGTTAGTAGTTCAATCCCAGTTTGGAGATAGATATTTGCCGCAACATAAGCCGTAGAATTTCTAGCTTTCTGCCCAGCTTTTAAGTTCAATTCTGCTAAGGCTTCCTGCTCCCTTGGTTGGGCAATTAACTCTCGGCCTAAATTCAAATGCCCGACAGTATCAAACAGTTTTTCCTCTCCTTCACTTTCTGAGGAATTTTGTAGCAGCAACTGTCCAACTTTCAGATGAGTAGCTGATTTCTGGGTATCAGGAATCAATGAATAAGCTGCTTGCTGGACGCGATCGTGTAAAAACCGATAATTTGGATTGGAAATAGACTCAATATTAAATTTAGCATCTGCGTGGATAAAGCTTTTGTAGCCTTCTGCGATCGGTAAAATTAGTTCTTCCTGCAAAGCTTTCCATAGTGATAATGCGGTTTTTTCTGGTGATTCTTCACTGACTATTGCCAATGTATTTAAATCAAACTGCGCTCCAATACAAGCTGCCAACTTGAGGACATTCTGAGTTTCTTCGGGCAGCTTTTGTAATTGTGTTGCCATAAAATCCACCACATCATCAGCATGAGTTAGTCTGGCTTGAGCAAGATCGCACTGCCACTTTCCGGCGACTAAGGTAATTAGTCCATCATCATGTAATGCTTTCAGAAATTGGTTAGAGAAAAAGGGATTGCCCTGAGTTTTTTGATAAATTAATTCTGTCAATGGTTGTGCCAAGGATGAATGGCAGAGCAGCGTATCTGCTACCAACTGATTTAGATCTGCTAAACTCAGTGGTTGCAGCGTAATAGTATTCACCACTGCCCCAGATTTTATCATCTCATCTACTGTCAATATAAACGGATGAGTCGGCGATACTTCATTATCCCGATAAGCACCTAATATTAACAGATGTCCCCGATCTTCCATCAATAGTTGTAATAATTTCAAAGATGCCGAATCTGCCCACTGCAAATCATCTAAAAACATCACTAGGGGATGTTCGGCAGTCGTAAATACTTGCACAAACTTTTGCATCAGCAAATTAAAGCGATTTTGAGCAGCCGTACCGGATAATTCTAGGGCAGGGGGTTGAGTACCAATAATTCGTTCTAACTCCGGAATGACTTCAATCAAAACTTGTCCGCTCTCGCCTACTGCCGTCAAAATCTTGGTTTTCCAACTTTGTAATTGAGCCTCTGATTCTGATAATAATTGCCCCATCAAATTCCGAAATGCTTGGACAAAGGCTGAAAAAGGAATATTGCGCTGAAATTGGTCGTATTTGCCCTTGATAAAATAGCCACGTTGCTTGGCAATGGGCTTATGTACTTCGTTAACGAGAGCAGTTTTACCAATACCAGAAAAACCAGCTACGAGCATCATTTCACTGCCGAATAAATCCGATCCCCCCCCGCCCCCCTTAAAAAGGGGGGAGTCGGATGAAGCTGCCCCCTTTTTAAGGGGGGAGTTGGATGAAGCTGCATTTTGTAACATTAATTCACTACTAGATAAATACGATTCCGAGCTACCATCATTAAAAAGAGAGTCGGATAAAGCCCCCCTTTTTAAGGGGAGTTGGGGGGATCTTCCGGATGCAACTCGGTTAAAGGCGGCTAATAAATTAGCAACTTCAGTTTCTCTGCCATAAAGTTTTTCGGGAATCAGAAAACGGTTAGTAATATCCCGCGTTGCTAAGGGAAATTGCTCAATGTTACCTGTGGCTTGTAATTCAACCAGACAATTCTCTAGATCATGCTTGATGCCTAAAGCTGTTTGATAGCGATTTTCGGCATTCTTCGCCATCAATTTGCTGACAATTTGGGAGAGAATTAGGGGAATTGTGGGCTGAATTTCGTGAAGAGGAATTGGTTGTTTGGCAATGTGGCAGTGAACTAACTCTAAAGCGTCTGCGGTTTCAAACGGCAATTTTCCAGTCAGCAATTCATAAAATGTCACACCGAGGGCATAAAAATCAACCCGATAATCGAGAGTGCGATTCATTCTGCCCGTTTGTTCGGGGGCAATATAGGCTAATGTGCCTTCTAAAACGCTAGGATTTTTAATAGTGGGTGTTTCTCGCGTTAACTGAGTAGAGATGCCAAGGTCGATGATTTTTAATTGTCCCGTGGCTGGGTTGTAAATAATATTTGAGGGGTTAATATCTTTGTGGATAATATTGGCAGCGTGAATTTGCTCTAAAATTTCAGTGGTTTTGATGGCGATTTCCAAAAACTCCTCTAGCCCAAACTGGCGCTGCTCCATCCATAGCTTCAAGGATTCGCCCCCAAAGTCCTCTATAAGCATCACTAGAGTATTTTGGTATTTCTGCAAATCATAGACTTGCACGACTCCCGGTTGTTTCAGATCTCTGGTAATGTGGTATTCGGTACGATAGCGCAGTAGTTCTTGGGGTGTGGGGTAGTTTTCTTTGAGCAGTTTCAGGATGATCGGCTGGTTATCCTGTTCCCGAACTCCTCGGTAAACTAGAGAGTTGGCGCTTTCGTAAAGCAGTATCTGAACGGTAATGCCTGGAAGGGAAAGCATATTTATTTTTTTTCAAAAAAATTAGGGCAAAGTTAAAACCCATTGGGTGAATTATGTCGAGAACCGCACCGGGATTATTATAGAATAAGAAATGTTAATTCGCTATGGCTCAATTGGATTTGGTCACGATTCCTTCACCTATTGACTTGTATTGACAGTGCGGACATTCTGGTGATATTTTTTGCTGAGGTTTGGGGATGATTCCGTTACGGCTAACCTTAAAAAATTTTCTTAGCTATCGCGATGCTACTTTGAATTTCCAAGGACTGCATACAGCCTGTATTTGCGGCTCCAATGGCTCTGGGAAGTCTTCTTTGTTGGAAGCAATTACATGGGTGCTATGGGGGCAAAGTCGGGCAGCGGTGGAAGATGATGCTATCCATGCTGGAGCGCCAGAGGCGCGGGTGGATTTTATTTTCCAATGCAATCAGCAAACTTATCGAACAATCCGCACTCGCCAGCGGGGGGGAGGTGCGGCGCTAGAATTTCAAGTGGCGGTGAGTTTTGGGGAAAATGGTGCGCCAAGTAATTTCCGCTCGCTGACTGAAAAAGGGGTGCGCGCAACTCAGCAACTGATTTTGCATCATTTAAAGCTAGATTACGATACTTTTATTAATTCGGCTTATTTGCGCCAGGGACGAGCCGATGAGTTTATGCTGAAACGTCCGAATGAGCGCAAGCAAATTTTAGCGGATTTGTTGAAACTAGAACAATATGAGACTTTGGCGGAACAGGCCAAGGATTTATCGCGGCAGTTTAAGGGGCAAGCGGAACAACTGGGGCAGAATTTACAGGGGATGCAGGTTCAGTTGCAGGAACGAGAGGCGATCGCTACTCAACAAACCAGTTTACAGGCAGAGTTGCAGCAATTACAACAGGCGCAGAAGGAAGATGGCGATCGCTTGCAGATTTTACAGGTAACTCAACACCAGCGGCAAACCTGGGAACAGCAGTTAACTTGGCAGCGGCAGCAACATCAAAATCTTACCCAGGATGGCGATCGCTGGCAACAGGATTTAGCAATGATTCAACAGCAGCAACAGCAGTTAGCTCAATTACTTGCCCAAGAAGCGGAAATTACGGCGGGTTGCCATCATTACCAGCAACTGCAAGCTGAAGAAGAAAGTTTAAGTCAAAAATTCCAACTTCATCAAGATGCCCAACAGCAACGACAACAATTACAGTCCCAATTAGCCCAAGAAGTTAATGAACTCAATTTACAACTAAAACAAGTTCAAGGCCAAGTGGATGCCCTCTCAGATTCTCGACAAGATATCCAACAAATTCTTAGTCGTGCCGATGAGGTGGAAGTTGCTCTCAAGCAATTGACGGCGGCAAGGGCGAGATTGCAACATTTAGACAATTTGCAATTACAAGTATCTCCTTTGTTGCAACGTCGGCAAAGTTTGCAAACTGAACTCGATCGGACTCGCGCTCGTCTCGGCGCTCGCTTGGAGGAGTTACAATCAACAATAAACCAATTAGAAGTGCAACGCCAGCGCTTTCCCAAATTGCAGCAAGCGGTGATGGAAGTGGCAGAACATTTGGAACAATTGGAGAAGAAACGGGTGCGACAACAACGAGTGCAGGAAAAGGGTTTAGAGCGGCGGAGTTTCCGCGATCGCTTGCAGGAAAATCAGCGAGAATACGAAACTAAGTTGGGCGAACTTACCCAAAAACTGCAAATGCTCTCTAAGGGAACGGAAGAATCAGGAAATCAGGGAAATGTGGACAAATTTCCGCCCTGCCCCTTGTGCGATCGCCCTTTAGATGAGCATCATTGGTATAGAGTAATTGCGAAGACGGAAGATCAGCAAAAAGAACTGCAAGAATTATTTTGGGTGGTGCGGGAACAATTAACTACTTGCGAAAGTGAATTACAAGTTCTGCGCCAAGAGTATGCCCAACTAACTAAGGAATTAGCTCCCTACGATCAATTGCGCGAACAACGGGGACAATTGGCAGCCCAAATAGAAGCCACCAATGAGGCTCAAATCCGCTTACAACAGATTGCCACAGAAACGGCACAATTAGAGCGATCGCTTTCTAGTTCGGATTTTGATGTTCATCAACAACTAGAATTACAGCGTCTGGAACAGCAATTAAAAGAGTTAAATTATGACGAGAAAAATCATGCTTTAGCTAGGGGCGAAGCCGATCGTTGGCGGTGGGCAGAAATCAAGCAAGCGGAAATTAAAAATGCTCAACAGCGACAAGCTCAAATTGATGCCCAAATTCCGGAGTTATTAGCTAAGATTGCCAATTTGAAAGGGCAAATAGAACAGTTACAAACTAATTCAGAATTGGCCAGAGAAATTGCTGAGATTACCAGTCAAATCGCTGAAATTAATTATGACCGCAGTTACCACGATCGAGTTAAAATCTCTCTGCGGCAAGCTCAATCTTGGCAGTTGCGCTATCAAGAATTAGCCCAAGCCCAACAACAATATCCTCAGTTAAAACAGCGGGAACAAGAATTAACCCAAGGTATCCAAATTAAGCAGCAAGATTTACAATTAATGGCAGGGCAAATTGCCGAAATTATCAAACAGTTAGCCCAGTTACCAGATACTCAACAGGAAATTCAACTTTTAGACCAAAAAATGCAGCAACGGCGCAAACAAATGGATGACTGTTTAGGACAGTTAGGGCGCTGGCAGCAACAACAACAGTTTTTAGAAACCTTGAAAAACTCGGCAGTTGATACGGAAAAGCAATTGCAAACGGCTAAACGACAATACCGAGTTTACCAGGAATTATCTCAAGCCTTTGGCAAAAATGGCATTCAAGCCCTGACAATTGAAAATATTTTACCCCAGTTAGAAGCTCAAACTAATTCTCTGCTTTCTCGCCTCAGTTCCAATCAACTGCACGTCCAGTTTATCACTCAAAAAGCCGGACGAGGTGGGAAATCATCAGCCAAGAAAACCACGAAATTAATTGATACTCTGGATATTTTAATTGCTGATGCCCAAGGTACGCGCCCCTACGAAACCTATTCTGGCGGCGAAGCCTTTAGAATCAACTTTGCCATTCGCCTAGCCTTGGCGAGGATGCTAGCCCAAAGAGCGGGAACGGCTTTACAAATATTAATCATTGATGAGGGTTTTGGGACGCAAGATCAAGAAGGGTGCGATCGCCTAGTTGCTGCCATTAATGCGATCGCATCTGATTTTTCCTGTATCCTCACCGTCACTCATATGCCCTATTTCAAAGAGGCATTTCAAGCACGGGTAGAAGTTCGCAAAACTCAAGATGGTTCCCAGTTAAGTTTATCAATGTAGGCCAAACTTACCAGGATCATTTTTGAGGGTTTGCTTCTTCAAAGGTTAATTGAACTTTACTCCCATTCGATTGTGCCAGGTGGTTTAGAAGTAATGTCATAAACCACTCGGTTGACACCTTTGACCTCATTGACAATGCGATTAGAAATTGTTTCCAATAAATCGTAAGGAACTCGCGACCAATCCGCCGTCATGCCATCTTCACTAGAGACAAATCGCAATACAATCGGATAGGCATAGGTGCGCTGATCTCCCATGACTCCGACACTGCGAATTGGTAACAATACAGCAAAAGCTTGCCATAACTGATGATACATTCCTTGGCGATTGACTTCTTGACGGACAATTAAATCCGCATCGCGAAGAATTTCTAAACGATCTAAAGTGACTTCTCCCAAAATCCGAATAGCTAAACCAGGACCGGGAAAAGGCTGACGCTGAACGATTTCTTCTGGTAAACCAATGGAGCGTCCAACTTTGCGAACTTCATCTTTAAAGAGTTTCCGCAAAGGTTCCACTAATTTAAATCGTAAGTCCTTGGGCAAGCCGCCAACATTGTGATGACTTTTGATTTTAACGGCAACTCGCTCGCCAGTTTTGGGGTCAACATTGGTATCTGCGGATTCAATTACGTCTGGATATAAAGTACCTTGAGCTAGATAGTCAAAGGGGCCAAGACGCTTGGATTCTTCTTCAAAAACATGGATAAACTCGTGTCCAATGCGACGGCGTTTTTCTTCCGGATCGGTAATCCCAGCGATCGCCTGTAAAAAACGATCTCTAGCCTGGACATATTCCACATTAATATGAAACTGTTCTTTGAACAACTTTAGCAACCGTTCCGGCTCCAATTTTCGCATGAAACCTTGGTCAATAAACATACAAGTTAATTGATCGCCAATGGCTTTGTGCATCAAAAAAGCCAGGGTGGAGGAATCTACCCCGCCGGATAAAGCTAATAAAACTCGCTTGTCGCCAACTTTCGCCCGAATTTCCCGAATTGATTGCTCGACAAAGGCGGCAGTTGTCCAAGTGGGTTCGCAGTCGCAGATATGATAAACAAAGTTGCGAATCAGGGGCAACCCACCCACAGAATGAACTACTTCTGGATGGAATTGCACGCCATAGAGTTTTTGGTCGTGGTGAGCGATCGCCGCACAGGGAGTATTATCAGTATGAGCCAGAATTTCAAAGCCCGGTGGCAGTTGGTGGCAGGAGTCGCCATGACTCATCCACATGGTAGAACCTTCTTCGACATTGGTCAGCAAGTCGGTAGGATCGTCAATAAACAGAGCGGCTTTCCCATATTCGCCTCTGTCGGCAGAGATCACTTCCCCACCCAATTGCTGCACCATCAATTGCATTCCGTAGCAAACTCCCAAAATGGGAATGCCTAAATCCCAAATTTGGGGGTCGCAGTGGGGCGCACCTTCAGCATAAACGGAACTGGGACCGCCAGACAAAATAATTCCTTTGGGACTAAGTTGTTTTAATTGTTCCGCAGTGGTGCGATAGGAAAGGACTTCCGAATAAACTTGGGTTTCCCGAATTCGGCGGGCAATTAGTTCCGAATATTGGGAACCAAAGTCGAGAATGGCAATCATTTGGCGGTTGAGTTGCCCCAAGGACTCAATAATAACTGGGGCTTCTGTTTGTAGACTCACTGGTATTTCCTGGCACTTAATAGGGGTGTACGCATACACAGGAATTACGCAAATATAGGACAAGGATTTCAGCCTGAAGTTGACGGCAAGAATTTGCGTAAGTCCTGATTCATCAGCTTGGGGTTGGGTTTCCCTGTCGTTCAACCCAACCTAACATTTGTAATTTATTGGTCACATTCAATTAGCGGGAATATTAGGGTTTAGGAGTCAGAATTTATTTACTTCAGCTCTAGAGAAATTCTATCAATTTAGCACAATTGGGCTAGAAGGGCAGCCCCCGTCGGACTAGCAACAATGATTTGGCGATCGCCGTCAAATAGCACTGAGCCGACCTTGACGTGCTGTTGGCTGTGGGTGTAAATATAGGTTTGACAGCGTTGGTCAATAGTTTGGGCGATCGCCGCATAAACCCTTTCCGTCCAATTGCTGCCTGTACTGGCATCCAATCCCCGCAAGTATTTCAAGGCAGCTTCCGTAGTCGGACTGGCAAAGATGGCGGGTAAATCCCCCGCTGGCAAGCCTAAATTAGCGCAGTGCGCCACCAAAATTTCTAACCTGCCATCGGCGAAATGGTGATGGGTGTGGAAAATTCCCCCCGCCAACTTAATCAGTTTGCCATGATAGCCAAACAATAAGATTGATTTAACCTGCTGGCAACCCGCTTCCGCCAGCATAGAACCCACCCAATTAGCAGTTTTTACCAGTCTTTCTAGTTTAATCCCCAATTTTGCCGCAAAATCTAAACCATTTTCCCCAATACAAAAAACTAATCCATCGAAATAGGCGGTTTTTTCTTGGAGTTCCTGGCGGTAAGCTGTCAATTGTTCGGGAGCGCTCAGGGGTTGGGAAATGCCAGTAGTTCCCAGGAGAGAAAGCCCATCAACTACCCCAAAAGCCGCATTAGAAGTTCTTTGGGCGAGCGATCGCCCTTCTGGTAAAACAATAGTAACGACAATTTTTTCCGTCGGGGCTAACAACTTGCTCAAATTAGCTTGCAACAACTGCCGCGCATAGGTATAGATGGCAGCTTTACCGCTTTCTTGATGCTTGCCAATTCCTTCACCCCCCACCAAGATAATTTGCTCCTCCTGCTCATGTTCCGATTGCCATTCTACCAATACCCAAATGGGCGTATGACGAGTAAGATCGAGATTGTCCCCTGGATCGCTGTGGGTAATTGCTAGGGCGGCATTATCTTTTAGTCTGGCAACTTGGGCAATCTCAATTTTGACAACTTCCGCTGGGGCAATTAAATCCACTTCCACAAATTCTACTTGATGGGAACCAGGGCGTAAGTATTGCAGAGCGGCGATCGCGCTGGCACAGGCAAATACTGGTAGAGTGTATCCAGAACGAGGTTTGGGCATTTGAGGTTTTAATTTTTTATTCTAAAGGCGATCGCGCTATGGGATGAACAGACGGCTCACACCTAGATAATTTTCAAAGTAAAGTGCCATCTCAATCAAACGCTACAGATGTATCAATTATTCTGTAACTCTTTGGAGTTCTACGCTGCCTCCTTCCAAGACTTGAACTATGAGTTCATAGCCTTCCATCAATGACATTCCAACAAGAGGTTCTGAATCAGCTTCATCAATTGGAATAGTCAGATAATCTCCATCCCAAACTACAACTGCTTCGTAGACATTAAAAATACATTCACTACCATCGCCAAGAATGGCTCGCCCTCGCCTTTTCCATCGCAAGCTTAACTGAGTAATCAAATCTGGCGGTAATGAAAGCCAACCATTAAAACCAGTATCTACGATTGCATCATGCGTGTAAACTTTCCCATTAGAGCCACATATTGAAAGCGAGATAATCGGTTCAAAATCTGCGTTAACGATTCCTACAATCATACAGATTTCTTGGTTCGTCCGCCAAATCGACGGACATGACGAGAACCAATACGAACGATCCAGATTTGAGCATCTGGGTGACGAGCTTCAAGGCGAGTGCAAGCAGCTATTTCACTCGCATCAATCTCAAAATCTTTAGTTTCAATGTCAATCGCCACAATTTTGCCATGATTCGCTGCGTCAACTAAGGGAAAGACTTGATTTTGGTAGATATCATCGCCGCGTTGAGCAAACTCTTCTTTGCTATAGCGAGGTTGTTGGACTGCCATGATTGCAGGTTCTCTTTTATCAACACCTTCTTAGATGCTATCACACAATACAGTTCAGTTAACTAAGTTCGTAGTTGGGCTTCAGCCCTAATCCGGAGAGAGTCCAGGCTCAACTACGAACTTTTGGGTTCTTTTATTTATGACCACCTACTTACTGAACCGTATTGTATTATAACAATTGGTGCGATCGCAGAAGATCACACCCTATCCGCTTTACTGCCAGCGTGCCAGCAAATGCTCTCCGACTCGCAACGCATTTGCCATAATCGTTAAGGCAGGGCTAATGCTGGCATTGGAGGGAAAGAAACTGCCATCAACTACATACAAATTATCCACATCGTGAGCGCGGCAATTGCGGTCTAAAACTGATGTTGCCGGATCTTCGCCAAAGCGACAAGTGCCGCATTGATTTGCCATTACCTGAATGGGAATTTCCCCCCGTGGATGCAAGAATCCACTTTGAAAACCATCAAGTTGCTTTTCAATAGTTTTCAACACTTCAATCCAAGCATAAATTAAGCGATCGTGGGCTTCCGTATTATTGGGAGTATAGTCAACAAATATTTTTCCCCCTTCAAACCGGACTCGATTATTCGCATCGGGCAAATCTTCGGTTTGCGCCCACCAACCGATAGAATGGGTAGCTAACTGCTTTAAACCAAATCCCGGCATAAATTTTGCTAGGATAGAAAACATAGGTGGAGCTTCGGCAAAAATGATATCCGAGAGCAATCCCCCAGAGTTTTGAATATGTCCCATTGGGTAGGAAAAATCTGCATTTCCCCAATAGAAATCATTCACGGCAATTGTCTTTTGAAAAGCTCCCGAATTAGCTTTGGTACTCAGTTGTACTACCACTGTCATCAAACTTTTCATCAAATTGCGTCCGACTAAACCGGAACTATTAGCTAAACCCTGGGGATAGCGATCGCTCGCCGAACGCAATAACAAGGCGGCTGAGTTGACTGCACCGCCAGCCAACACTACAATATCCCCTAGAAATAGGTAAGATTGTCCGCCAATTTCTGCTTGTACTCCTTTGACTATCCGTCCAGATGGATTGATGTGCAAGCGAACTACTTTCGCCCCAGTTTTTAAAGTTACATTGGGATGTTTTAAGGCCGGATAAATGCCGCTAACTTCCGCATCATTGGTGGGATCTTCATTTTGACGAGTCAATCCTAAAGGTAGGGGAAATGGGTGAAGATCGAGTTTGGCGATCTCTGCATATATTTCCGCCACTTGGGGTTCCTGCGCCACTGGCGGAAAAGGATAATCGCTGCTGCGGGGAGGTTCAGTGGGATCGGCAGTAGCTTGACCGTGTACCTGATATAGTGCTTCTGCTTCTGTATAATAGGGTTCAAAATCTGCGTATTTCACGCACCATTCTGGGGAAATTCCCCCCTGATGTTGGACAGTTTCAAAATCCCGTTCCCGAAATCGCAATAATGCCGCTCCATAGATTTTGGTATTGCCCCCAACCCCATAATTCATCTGGGGTGAAAACGGCTCACCAGAGCGGTCATACCATTGTTCTGGGGCATGATAGCGATCGCGCTTGAAGATATCTACATTACTGCGATTCTGCTCCTCTAAGGGCATAAAATCGCCCCGTTCCAAAATCAAAATCTTCTTACCAGAAGCAGCCAGTTTATAGGCGAGAGTGCCTCCACCAGCGCCTGTACCAACAATTATTAGATCGTAGGATTGGTCATCAATAATCATGGAAATCATCCTCTTGAAATTACAAATTTAACAAACCACAACGAATCAATGAGCTTAGGCGTAATCCAGACCGATTCATGATACTGGGAACGCAGCTACAACTAACTCTTTTGGCATATTATCTGAATTCTTTTGTTGATTTCTAAATTCAGATAATAGTTCAAAGAAATTTTTGAAAGCGTCAGCTTCATCGCTAGAATAAAGTAAAATAATTCTTGCCCAAGATCCAGAAGTATTCACCCCAAATCTAGCTTGCAACCAAGGTTGAAATTGAGCAAATTCTGTTTCTTGTTCGGTTTCATGCAGTCCCATTTCTTCGCAGGCTTGTTGATAGCCACACAAGAACATCAATAAATTGTTGATATTCGGACTACCAATATACATTCCAGGTTTTGCCTGGATTTTTTGGAGTAAATCGTATAGGTTGGTCATCTAACATTTGGGTTTGATTGGAAATTGTAGTAGATAAACTGCTAAAAATATGGCAGCGATCGCCTCCGAAAAAATGACTAAATTGATCGTCAATGATAAAGTCCAAATCGGAGCAATCGCATAATGACCCAAAACCAACAAACTCATCCCACAGTAGCTGTAGAGACACGCTAATCCTAGTTTAAATTTACCCTGGGAATAAAGGATGTAGCCTATCCCGCTCAAAGGAGTCATAACGAACCACAATGAATCAATTAGCGCCGGAGTAATCCATGCAGGTTCATGATATTGGGGCAGAAAAATGATGTTGTGGATGTAATGGCCTAGAGACACCAAAATATTGAGTAGGATTAATGCCAACAGCCATTTTTTTCTTTGGGTATATTCAATTTCCATGGCGGTCATCACTTAACAGCGTTGGTTGGCAGTTAACAGTTAGATCGTGGTGAAATCCCGTCGGGGCAATACCCCGCGTGAAGCGAAGCTATCCCGAAGGGAATCGCCCCGATTTTTAGCCCTACTGCCAGACGTAAATCAAAATGAACAAAATAATCCAAATGACATCAACAAAGTGCCAAAACAGGGAAGTTGCGGCTACTCCAAACTCGCCTTTATCGTAATTTCCCGGAATGAAAGATCGCCCCAACATAATTCCTTGCAACAGCACTCCCGTCATCACGTGCAAACCGTGAAATCCGGTGAGCAAATAAAAACTGCCCCCAAATACCCCATCGGTAAAACCAAAGGGGAGGCTGTGCCATTCCACCGCCTGACCATACAAGAAATAACTGCCCATTACCATCGTCAGCAGCCAGAAGGCGCGGAAACCCCAGAGATTTTTGGCGTGTAGAAAGCGTTCGGCAATATAGATAACGAAACTGCTAGAAACCAAGACCACAGTATTGATAGCGGGATCGTGAATTTCTAGACCAGTAAAATCTTTGGGCAGCCAATCTAAAGCCGTGGTTTTGTAAACAATATAGCCTGTAAAAAAGCTGAGAAAAATCACGCTTTCCGACAGCAAAAAGACGATGAAGCCAAACATACTATTGCCCGCTTCATCGTGGGTATGGGCGGCGCTGACCTGCGCTTCTAAAGAATGACTGGAGGCGACATTAAGAGCATCAATCTCAGTGGGATTCATGGATAACCTCCAAGGCATCAGGATTAGCAACCAACGGTTCTGATTTCCCGTAACCGTAGGGTTCAGCAATCACAATTGGCAATTCTTCAAAGTTTTCTGCCGTTGGTGGAGAAGACAGCAACCATTCCAGTCCAATAGCTCGCCAAGGATTCTTAGGAGCCTTTTCTCCCTGCACCCAAGAGCCAATCATATTCAGCAGAAATGGCAATGTTGACATCCCCAACAAAAACGCCCCCAGGCTGGCAATTACATTCCAAAAGGCAAATTCCGGATCGTAGGAAGCAACGCGGCGGGGCATTCCTTGCAATCCCAACGGGTGCATGGGGAAGAAGTTGATATTAGTGCCTAAGAAAGTCAGGGCAAAGTGCAATTTACCCAGTCCTTCGGAATACATTCGCCCGGTCATTTTGGGAAACCAATGATACAAGGCGGCATACATTCCCATCACTACCGCACCATAGATCACGTAGTGGAAATGTCCAACCACAAAGTAGGTATTGTTGACATGAATATCAATCGGCGCGGATGCCAGCATAATCCCGGTAATGCCTGCAAACACAAACATCACCAAACCTCCCAAAGCAAACAACATGGGAGTATTCAACCGCAATTTACCGCCCCAAATTGTGGCTACCCAAGCAAAAACCTTGATGCCAGTGGGAACGGAAATCAACATTGTGGTGGCCATAAACACCATCCGCATCCAACTAGGAGTGCCGCTAGCAAACATATGGTGAACCCAGACAATACCGCTCAAACTGGTAATTACCAGGGAAGAAATGGCAACTACTTTGTAGCCAAATAGGGGTTTGCGCGCATAGACGGGAAAAATCTCGGAGAAAATGCCAAAAATCGGCAAAATAATCACATAAACTGCTGGGTGAGAATAAAACCAGAAGAAGTGTTGAAATAATATCGGATCGCCACCCTTGGCTGGGTCAAAAAAGCTAGTGCCAACGGTAAGATCGAGCAACAACATTACTGCTCCGGCGGTGAGAGCAGGCAAGCCAAACAGTTGAATGATTTGGGCAGCTAATACTGTCCAGACAAATACGGGCATCCGAAACCAAGTCATTCCTGGGGCGCGCATTTTGGCGATGGTGGTGACAAAGTTGACTGCGCCCATGATGGAAGATACGCCGGAAATTGCCACTGCCAAGATCCACAACACTTGTCCGTTAATCAGGTTGCCTGTGGGATTTTGGAGGCTGACGGGAGGATAGGCCCACCAACCGGATTGGGATGGTCCGCCGGGAATCAAGAAGCTGACCATTAGGATGACTCCAAACACGGGAACCATCCAAAAGGCGACGGCATTCAAGCGGGGAAAGGCCATGTCCTTAGCCCCAATCATCAAAGGTACGAGATAGTTGGATAATCCGACTAGGGAAGGGAATGTCCACAGGAACAACATGATGGTTCCGTGCATGGTGAACATGGCGTTGTAAACGGTGCGATCGAGTAAATCGGCTTCTGGGGTAATCAATTCGCCGCGAATAATCATGGCGAGAATGCCACCAATCAAGAAGAAAAAGAACGATGTCACTAGATATTGAATGCCAATTACCTTATGGTCGGTGCTGAAGCTAAAAAATCGCTTCCAGTTCTCCGGTACGCCCGGTGGGGGCGGTTCAATCTGAGTAATGGTTTCGACAGAAATATTGGTCATAGATGGCTCTCTTGACTGCTAGGGGCATTTACCAGGGGTGGGGGAGCAGGTTCAACGGTTTGCCAGCCTACTCTGGGGGAATTTTGGGGGCGATGGTATTCTTCAAAGGCTTGGTTATAAGCTAGGACAGGGGGACTCGCAGCGGCATCTGTCAGCCATTTTTGATAAGCCTCTGGTGACTCCACAACTACATCGGTTTGCATGGCGGCAAAATAAGTGCCGCTGTACTGGGAGTCCCGCAACCGATACCGTCCTTCGCGGATGGGGGTAAATTCAAAATCGATCGCTTGACCGGGGATAATGTCTTGTTTGATGCGAAAGGCTGGGACATAGAAGCCATGCAGGACATCTTCGGATTTCAGGAGTAAGTGCGATCGCTCTTGGTTAGGTAAATGCAGTTCGGTGCTGGTAACTTTTTGGTCGGGATAGTAAAATTCCCATACCCATTGACGGGCATGGACTTCAATGGGATGTATGGCGGGGGCTTCTGGGGCGGGATCTAAAGTGGCGGCGGTGGCTATCCCCAGATTTTTCATGTGGATATGTTCCATCGGCCCTAAAATCGACATCTGGTTGTAGATCTGATAGCTGTAGGCCGCAATCCAAATTACTAACAAAATTGGAATTGCTGTCCAGATGACTTCTAGGGTGATGTTGCCTTCGATATGGGGTCCATCGCTGGTATCGTATTTGCCAGCTCGCTGAAATAGCACTGAGTAGGCGATCGCTCCTACCACTCCCAGAAAAATAAAGGTTCCCAAGGACACCATAAAGCTGAACAATTGATCGAATAATTGGGCTTCTAGGGAGGCTTGGGGGGGAAACCAGGTGTAGGCTTGCTGCCCCATCCACAGACTAATCAGAGCCAGGGCGATCGCCGTAGTTCCTAAAATGACAATGGTGCGAATTTTCATGCTTCCTATCACTTCAACAGCAAATTGGGATTCTCGCCTATCTGCAACAGACGATCGGCACTAATATGCACGCCAAATTCGGCGGCTAGTTGCGCTCCCAGGGTTCCATGCACAAACATCAGGGCGAAAACGAACAATCCCACGGCTAGATAGCTCCACTGCACTTGTCTTGCCATGTCTTGCCGCCACAGAAAGCGCTGAAATCCGCGCCAGACTGCCATGGCGACGATCAATAGCAGTAGCACCACGCCCCCAACTCCGTGCCAAAGCATGGTTTCCATCGCCTGCAAACCCCAAGCGCTCTTGATATTGGCTGGGGGTGTTGCCAACATAATTTCGTAGAAGCCAGCGGCGACAGTAAAAAAGGTCACGATCGCAGCGGCGAGGATATTGTACCAACCGACATCGAAGAAGTTGGAGCGGGTGGCGGGGATGGCGAGAAATTTGAAGATCGGCTTTTCGAGGGGAAAGAGTACGCCAACGATATCAAAGGCGATCGCCACAATAAACAAACCTAGGGTTAAATGCACCAGATTGGGATGAATCGGCAGGGGATAGGGCAAGCCATTTACTCCCAATTGTCCTTGCAGTTGATCGATCAAATCATTACTCACGGCAATAATCCCTCCCGCACTGCTTCCACTACTGGTACTGTATGCAGTCCATAAACCCACACCAGCACGTCTCCTAGATAAACTTGGAACAACACGATCGCAGTTAAGACTATGCCCACACCTAAAAATGGTAGGGGCAGAGTTTTCGGATCGCGCGATCGCAACACATAGCGCCATGCAGTCACTGCAACAACAATCCCAGACAAAGACCATCCCAGGATGGTATGCAGATTCAAGGTTGACTCAGCCGCAGCGTAGGGTTCAGCTAATCCCGCTTCAATTTGTCCAAAGATAATGGCAATGAAGATGGAAACTGTGGCAAAAAACAAATTCCACCAACTGACTTCATACAACCGGGGATTGCGGGTGAAATAGCCAATCACGTCGCATACCACGGCAAATAAGATCATCGCGATCGCAAAATGCACCACGATCGGATGGATGGTATCGGGATAAGGTAAATTATGGTCGTTGAGCGGGGGAAGATACTCCAGCATAATATTTCCATTCAGGAAAGAACCCTCAAAATGAACCCGAACTATATTACACTATAGCGATAGACACCAGTCAAATTGTAATCTGGATAGCAGTTGGATAAAAGTTAGGATAATTAGGGTCATCAGCACTAAGATCGCCAAAAACTGCTCTGTTTCTATGTCCTCTAATCTCACTGCCAACCTCCTGAGCAATTTTTGCGGGAATTAATAGACCTCAAACTTTAATATTCCTCTGGAAATCTCTTGAGTCTAGTGAGAGTGGTGATGATGCTGTTCCTGTGGCGGACTAATGGGATTGAGCGGCATCAAACTCATATTGACTTTGCCAAAACCGATCAGTCCCATAGCGATTATTCCGGTACTGAATAATCCCATTGAAACCAGTCCAATTGAAATTACCCCCATTGGTACAAGTCCAATCGAAATCAATCCGTGAGGAATTGCCCCAATTGAAATTAATCCATGAGGGGAAACTCCGATGCAGAAAATGCCATTATGAGGAGCAATTCCAATGGCTATTAGCTTTAATTTCTTTGGCTGATGCGTTTGGTCTATCATGCTAGCTAAGTTCAGAGGAGCAGACTGTCCCAAGGGTAGATGACCTATTTGAACTTGTCAAAAGACCAGGTGTCATACTCCAGTCCACATCCCCCGAATTGCCAAAACATCAAGCCATTATTCAGAAACAATACTTGATCGGCTCCTCATTAAGTGACTATGAATGCCCAGCCAAACATTTATTATACTGAAACTGTCTATCCACCCCCATCATAGACAAAAAACAGAAACTTTCTGTGAGATTAAACCCTAGATTTCATGGTCGAGTTTGAATATATGGATATGCTTGAATTTTTCTATCTATTGTAACAATTGGGCAATTGTAAACCCTGGCTGTGGCGACGATGATTTGATCGCTAGGATCTCGATGAAAATCACCTGGTAATTGAGTTGACTCTACACAAATTTGTGGTGTTAACTCCAGTAGCTTTATCCCAGGATAAACCAAAGCTTCATCTAACCATTCATCCACAGGACATGGTAAAGTCAGGCGACCATACTCCACCAATTTGGCAATTTCCCAACAGGAAATTGCACTGATCCCTAATCCTTGTACTTCGTGCTTGTCAATGTAATTGTGGTATTTGTGGGTAAGTTTGGGATCTCCATGCACCCACCAAATCCAGATGTGAGTGTCAAGTACAATCATTGAGTAACTTCCCAGTCATCCTGCCCTACTGGTTCAGTAGGATCGTTATATTGAACTATGGTTCCCCGAAGGGGATATCGGTTGGTCTGAGATTCTCGGCGGGGGCGAGAAAATATAATTACTTCGACTTGTTCGCCAGAATGAAATGGCAAATTTTCCAATGTTAGCGTTCTGTCTTGTTTAACAATCGTTTCGATGCGATGTGCCATCATGGGCTGAACTCCTACAAAGGCTAACCAAAACATTACTAAGACGGAATGCTCATCTTGGAGATGTTCATTGTCTACGAAGTGTCAACTTTTAGATAGGCAATGCTGTATCTTTTCCTACCTATTCCCGACTAACTCCTTCAACCGATACCCCATACCGTGAACTGTCTCAATCAAATCTTCATTCGCACCCACTGATTTGAGCTTTTGGCGCAAACTGCGGATATGAACTTTAACTGTACATTCATCGGGAGGTGCTTCCAGAGACCAAACTCGCTCAATAATCACGCTGCGACTGAGTACCCGCCGACCATTCCGCAATAGCAATTCCAAAAGACTGTACTCCTTGGGGGTTAAATGCAGTCGATTCTGAGCATAGCTCACTTCATAGGTGCTAGGGTCAAGCCGGAGATTGCCCCATTCTAAAATGGGGGGCGAACAAACGCTACCTCTTCGCAATAAGGCGCGGATGCGAGCAAACAACTCTCCCAAATCGACAGGTTTTACTACATAGTCATCGGCTCCGGCATCCAACCCATTAATTTTATCGGTGCTAGTGTCGCAGGCCGTCATTAGCAGTACAGGCATACTATAGCCATGCGATCGCAACCGTTGGCACAGGCTCACCCCATCCAATTCCGGCAGCATCACATCTAGCAGCATTAAGTCATAGTCCAGCACTTTGAGCCTATCCCAGCCTGTTTCCCCATCAGTGACAACATCAACCACATAGCGCTGATCTGTCAAGGCTTCTGCCAAAGTGTCCGCCAAACGCATATCATCTTCAACCAGAAGAATCCTCATAAACTCAGGAGTAACTTTAATATTAATGGTCTGTTCCCAGGATGCTGGGCAAAAGATTCCTTGCCAGCATCTTACCAATTCCTAGTCCTCGCCTTTGTCAAGAGTATTTACAAATTATAACAGTAATCCTGAGAAAATTGTTGCGAATTGTAACGATTTCCCATTTTCGCAATTATTTCCGATTTATTTACTTTTCCTGTACCAATTTCTTTACTTTTTGAATGTATCTTTGGTCACAAAGGTTCTTGACAACCTTTGTCTTTAAAAATCCCCGTACTCATAGGAGAAATTTAGAAAATGCTTGATGCTTTTTCCAGAGTTGTCGATCAAGCGGACAAAAAGGGTGCTTACCTAAGCAACGACGAAATCAATGCCTTGTCAGCCATGGTCGCTGATAGCAATAAGCGCTTGGATATCGTTAACCGCCTCAACGCTAATGCTTCCAGCATTACGGCTAATGCCTACCGTGCCTTAGTTGCCGAACAGCCTCAAATCTTTGGACCTGGTGGCGCTTGCTTCCACCACCGCAATCAAGCCGCTTGCATTCGCGACTTAGGATTTGTTCTTCGCTATGTCACTTATTCAGTGCTAGCAGGGGATGCCAGTGTATTAGATGACCGCTGCTTGAACGGTTTGCGCGAAACCTACCAAGCTTTAGGAACTCCTGGCGCAACTGTAGCTTCCGGCATCCAAAAGATGAAAGATGCAGCAGTGGCGATCGCCAACAACCCTAACGGCATCACTAAAGGGGATTGTAGCACTTTAATTTCTGAATTGGCTAGCTATTTCGACCGTGCAGCTGGCGCTGTGGCCTAACTAGCGATTGAGGCGGGATTTTACTCGCCCCCGGCAAAATTCAAGCAAAATTCAAACATTATTCACCCCCCTTTAGGAGATAAATACCATCATGAAAACCCCTGTAACTGAGTCAATTTCAGCAGCCGATTCGCGCGGCGCTTATTTAAGCAACACAGAAATGCAAGCTATCTTTGGTCGCTTCAGCCGCGCCAAAGCTGGACTAGAAGCTGCCAGAGCTTTTGCTGCCAACAGCAAAGCTTGGTCAGAAGCTGCTGCTAACAGCGTCTATCAAAAATTCCCTTATACCACTCAGCTGCAAGGGTCGCAATACGCTTCCACCCCCGAAGGTAAAGCCAAGTGCGTCCGCGATATCGACCACTACCTGCGGACAATCAGCTATTGCTGCGTTGTCGGCGGTACAGGCCCCTTAGATGAATATGTGATTGCTGGCTTGAGCGAATTTAACGCTGCTTTGGGACTATCTCCCAGCTGGTACGTTGCCGCCCTAGAATTCGTCCGCGACAATCATGGTTTATCTGGCGATGTGGCTGGCGAAGCCAACATCTATCTGAGCTACGCCATCAACGCACTGAGCTAGTAGTCAAAGACTCAATAATAAATGTTTGTAGAGACGCGAACGTTCGCGTCTCTACAAACATTGCCGAACTTACGCCAAATTGCTTCAGTAGGGTGTGTATAGTCTATGGCTGTCGCCATGACGTTCGGCGAGCGCTCAGTCGAGCCGCTGCACTATCGGCATGGCTAACGCTAAAGCGTCAGCATAACGCACCTCTATATCTGGAGTAACTGCGTAAGTTCTAGATTGATGACAAAATTTTTTTAAGGGAGCCTAAAACATGAGTCGTTTAACGGAAGACCGCTTAGGCATCAGCGCAGCGGCGGCCACCAAAATTGAACTGCGGAACAAGTGGACTGAAGACGATTTACAACAAGTATTTCGGGCTGCTTACGAACAAGTATTTGGGCGGGAAAGAGTCTATGTCGGCGGCATCTTTACTAGCGCCGAATCTTTATTGCGGAATGGCAAAATTAACGTCCGGCAATTTGTCCAAATTTTGGCCAAATCGGAATTTTACAAAGATCGGTTTTTTTATACTCAATCCCAAGTACGGTTTATTGAGTTAAACTACAAGCACTTATTGGGACGCGCTCCTTACGACCAATCAGAAATTTCTTACCACGTAGACTTGTACGCTTCTAAAGGCTACGATGCGGAAATTGATTCCTATCTCGACAGCCCAGAATACAATGATGCCTTTGGGAATGACACCGTTCCTTACTATCGTGGATTTAGCTCCATTCCCGGCATGAAAACGGTGGGATTTAACCGTTTGTTTGCCCTTTATCGGGGACAAGGCAATAGCGATAACGCTCAGTTTGGCGGTAAAACTTCTAAACTGCGGCAGCGAATATCGATGAATTTACCAAATGGAATTATTCCTCCCACTGGCTCGCGCAGTGCCGGAGGGACAGTAGTTGGTTCCACCCTAGGAGTATCAGAACTCCGGGGCGATGGTCGTACTTATTTGGTAGAAGCAATTGTGGGTGGGATTTCCTCAAAAGTGGCAGTGCGTCGCAGTCGGGTAGTTTATACCGTGCCATTCGATCAATTGTCTAGTAAATACCAAGAGATTCACAAGCGCGGTGGCAAAATTGTAGGGATTACCCTCGCTTAAGAACGGAACAGGGAACAGGCTTTGCTTCAACTATCACTCAAAATTTTGAATTAATAATTTTGAATTTTGAATTGTTACTGTTTCCTCTCCCAAATGGATTTGAGTTTTGAGTTGAAGTTAGTAGTTAATTAGCGTTTTCTACTATTAAGTAGGTAGATTGAATTTACCTTCATCTATCTACTTAATAGCTACCTAATACTCCCAATTAAAAATCAATTAATTCTGCTAAAAATTTATGGTGACTATGCCTGCGGCTCCTCCTCCAGAAAGAATTATTTCGGCAACTACAGCGATCGCCGCTTTAACAGGAGATGATAATCAAACTCGCTATTATGCTGCTTGGTGGTTGGGCAAGCACCAAATCCAGGCAGCTGTTACTTTTCTCTGCGAAGCTCTTCAAGACGAACGTTATCGCACAGAACAAGGGGGTTATCCCCTACGGCGGCAAGCGGCAAGAGCCTTGGGACAATTGAAGAATCCCCAAGCAGTTCCAGCCTTGCTAGCAGCCTTATCTTGTCCAGAAGACCTCCGGTTGCGGGAGGCAGTGGTACAAGCTTTAGGGGCAATAGGCGATCGCCAAGCCATTCCTGCCCTCATTCAGCTGTTAAAATCTGATAGCGAACAACCCTATGAAATGTTGATTGAAGCTTTAGGCACATTGCAAGCTTGGGAAGCTCGCCCATTAGTTGAACCTTTTCTACAATATCAATCTGAGCGGGTGCAATGCGCCGCCGCCCGATATCTGTATTTATTAACCCAAGAAACTCCATATATTGAAAGAATTATCAAAAATCTCAGCCACGAAAATATGTATTTGCGTTGGGCAGCGGCTTTTGATTTGGGAGCAATTGGGCATTTAGTCGCCGCAGAAGCAATTATCAACGCCAAAGTTGGGAATAGTCTGAAACTGTTGAATTTGAAACGAATTTTAGAAGCCGCCTTAACCAAAAACGAAACTGAAGAAACAGCTAAACCCGAAGATTGTCAGGTATTGCTCGCCGCAATCGATGGGCTAATCATCGAAAAACAACAGTTAGTAGGGGAGATTGATTGGCAACTGGAAAATTTGAACAATGTTCAGTTAATTGCTCACTTATCAAAATCTGTTAATCCTCTACAAGTAGCCGCAATTATTCAGATATTAACG
This sequence comes from uncultured cyanobacterium, assembly GCA_936920195.1. GTDB lineage: Bacteria > Cyanobacteriota > Cyanobacteriia > Cyanobacteriales > FACHB-T130 > CAKZHE01. The sequence continues at coordinate 34,036 of CAKZHE010000068.1, forward strand.
GCGCGGAAAGCGACAATGGCGATCGCCGCCTTACTAGAAATTTTACACCATCACCACCCTGCCATTTCCAACGCTGCTGTTGCCGGATTAGTTGCCCTCGCTCCAGACAGCGTTGAACCTTTAATCGCTGCCTTTGAAACTGCTCAAGATCATGGCGTACAAGCTTATATTGTCCAAGCCTTAGCCCAAATTGGTGACGAAAGATCCTTAGATCTTTTAATTAAAATTGTCGGTGTAGAAGTTGCCAATCACTGCCAAGGTACTATCCGCCGAGTAGCAGCCAGGGGATTAGGCAAAATTGGCAGTCAATCCCAAAATCCCGCCATCATCCAGCCAGCGATAGATAAACTCAATTGGGGATTGTTATATGCTGAAGATTGGGCTTTGCGTTATGCTGCCGCCCTCTCCTTGGGGGAAATTGGCACTAAAGCAGCGCAGACTTGTTTGCAACAGGCTTTAGCCCAAGAAACCGACGAAGTAGTTCAAATCCGCATTCAAACATCTTTAGTTGTTTGCCAAAGTTGAAGTGATTGCCTTCATTGCCAATTTGGTTAGTCCAGTATCAATAGCAGTCGCTTTCGGCGTGTTGGTATTGATTGCAGTTTGTTATCTGCTCAATCGAGAAGTAATTAAACGCCGACAGACTGAAGCAGTTTTGCGCCAACAAACTGAACGGGAAAGATTGGTAACTCAGATTGCCCAACACATTCGCCAATCTTTGAATTTAGAAGAAGTATTGGTGACAACCGTGGCAGAAGTAAGGCATTTTTTAGGATGCGATCGCGTTCTAATCTATCGCTTGTGGGAAGATGGTACTGGTAGCGCCATCACTGAAACTGTACTTCCAGATTGGCCGATTATTTTGGGACAATCTTTTCCAGAAGAAGTTTTTCCCAGAGAATATCACCAAGCCTATTCTGCGGGCAAAACCCTCGCCATTACTGATATTGAACAAGCCGAAATTGCCCTTTGTTTAGTCGGGTTTGTCAAACAGTTTGGAGTAAAAGCGAAATTAGTTGTTCCCATCCTCCAAGGAAATCACCTTTGGGGATTGCTCATTGCTCATCAATGCCGTCAAACTCGACATTGGCAACCCCTAGAAATTGAGTTAATGAAGCAATTGGCAACTCAAGTAGCCATAGCCATTAAACAATCAGAACTCTACGAACAACTACAAGAACTCAATTCAGAATTAGAAATGCGCGTTCAACAGCGCACCGAAGAACTAGCTCAAGCCAATAGTTCCCTCCGTCACACCAATCAAACCCTTCAAGCCTTAATAACTGCCTCTCCCCGCGCAATTTTCACCCTTGATTTAGCGGGAAAAGTTAAAATTTGGAATCCCGCTGCCGAACGGATGTTTGGCTGGAAAGAATCGGAAGTTATCAACTGTCCTAATCCGATTATTCCCCAAGATAAACAAGAAATGTACAAGACTCTTTTTCACCGCGTACTCCAAGGCGAAACTCTACCCACAGTAGAATCACAGCCTCTCAAAAAAGACGGTTCTCCCATTAATATTAGTTTTTCGGCGGCTCCCTTGCGGGATAGTCAAGGTAATATTGATGGTGTAGTGGCAGTGATTGCCGATATTACCGAACAAAAACGTCAAGAAGAACAAGTGAGATTGTTGCAATCTGTTGTTCTCAATTCTAACGATGCAGTAATGATTACTGCCGCCCAACCCATTGATGAACCTGGTCCCCAAATTCTTTATGTGAACGCAGCTTTTACCCGTTTTACTGGTTATACTCCAGAGGAAGTTTTAGGCAAAACCCCTCGCATCTTACAAGGCGAAAAAACTGACCGCCAGCAACTGGATAAAGTCAAAACAGCCCTTTCTCGCTGGGAATCAATTACCGTTGAAGCTATCAACTATCGCAAAGACGGTTCTGAGTATTGGGTAGAATTTAGCATTGTCCCAGTTGCCGATAAAAATGGCTGCTATACCCATTGGATTTCGGTACAGCGTGACATTACCGAGCGTAAACTTGCCGAACAAATTCTCCGTCAAAGTGAAGAAAGATTTCGTTCTCTAATTGAAAATGCCCTAGACATTATTACTATTCTCGATACTGATGGTGTTGTCCTCTATGAAAGTAAATCTGTGGAAAAGGTTTTAGGTTATAATTATACTGAGTTGGTGGGAAAAAATATTTTTACCTATATTCATCCAGAGGATATTACTACGGCGATTGATACTTTCCATAATGCTCTGCAAAATCCTGAGACTCCCCTTTCAATTGAATTTCGCTGCCGCCATCAAGACGGCTCCTGGCGAATATTAGAAGCCATTAGTCAGAAATTTATTGATTATGAGGAAGCTGCCAGAATTGTAGTCAATTCTCGCGATGTCACTGAACGGAAGCGAATGGATGAGATTCGATTAGCTTTAGAAAGAGAAAAAGAACTGAGTTTATTGAAAACTCGTTTTTTCTCGATGGCATCCCACGAATTTCGGACTCCACTCAGTACCATTCTCGCTGCATCTCAACTATTAGAACGTTGTGGTAGTGAATGGAATGAGCCGGAAAAAATTGCTCGCAATCTGCAAAGAATTCAATCTTCGGTTAAAAATATTATTCAATTACTAGATGACATTTTAACAATCAATCGGGCTGAAACTGGAAAATTAGAATTTAATCCGCAATTACTGAATTTGGAAAGATTATGTAGTTATTTTGTCGAAGAAATGCAGTTGGGCATTGAAGCCCAACACACAATTATTTTTACTGCTAGAGGAGAATGTCATCAAGCTTATTTAGATAGTAAGTTGTTACGGTCGATTCTGGGAAATTTGCTGTCTAATGCGATTAAATATTCGCCTCAAAGTAGGAATATTAATTTTACCTTATATTGCGATTTACAAAATGCTTTTTTAGAAATTCAAGATAGTGGAATTGGAATTTTACCCACTGATAGACAAAGGCTATTTGAACCCTTTCATCGCGGGAAAAATGTCCGCAATATTCCTGGTTCTGGTTTAGGATTGGCAGTGGTGAAAAAGTGTGTGGAACTGCATGGTGGAAGTATTGATTTCACTAGCGAGGTGGGAGTGGGAACAACTTGGTTAGTCACGCTACCCTTAGCGCCAAAATCCTAATTTGTAGGCGATGTTATTTATTAGTAAGTAGGTGGTCATAAATACAAAGACTATCAGCAAAAGTTTGTAGTTGGGCTTTAGCCCTAATCCGGAGGGCTAAAGCCCAACTACGAACGTCTTTTTATTTTTTACTTTAATTATATCTAGAAGTTAATTTTATTCCCTATTCCCTTCTTAACACCTTCTGCATGGCGTAATAGGCAGGTTTAGGGCGATATTGTTCGTCAAAAATTAGTGGTGCGCCTTGACTGCCGCGCCAGGAAGCTGCCCAAGTATAGCGATCGCTAAACCCCCAGATGCTAAAATATACGCATTGGGGAATGGATAGGCAGGCTTGCAGAGTATCCTCATAAATCTGTGCTTGCTTTTCTAGGGCTTGTTGTTGATTTCCAAAGCCTTCTTTAATATAAATATCCATTTCGGTGATGCTAATATCTAAACCCAATGCCGCTAGCTTTTTCATATTCTCAATCAATTGCGGTGCTGATGACCAATCCACATCTTTGTGCATTTGCAAGCCGACACCATGAATCGGTACGCCGCGTTGAATTAATCCTTGGAGTAATTGATAAACTGCATCGGCTTTTTGTCCCACTTCTTCGGCACTATATTCATTGTAAAATAAACGGGCTTCGGGATCGAGTTCGTGAACCCAACGATAGGCTAAATCAATATATTCTGGGCCGATTTTTCGCAACCAAATGCTATCTTCTAAGGAACCATCGCGATTAATTGATTCATTAACCACATACCAAACTTTAATTTGACCGCGATAGCGAGTCACTACAGTTTTAATATAATCGTGGAGAATTTCAATAAATTGCTCGCGAGTAAAGTTACCTGATTCTAACCATTGGGGGACAGCATAATGCCAAATCAAGGGGTGTCCGTGTACCTGCATTTGATGAGTTTTGGCAAAGTCCATTAATATATCAGTATCGGTGAAATTATAGCGATCGCGCTCTGGATGCAATAGGATCAATTTCATCGCATTTTCTGGTAGAATGGCATTGAATTCCCTTGCCAATACCTCTCCATATTTGGAGTCAGATTTCAAAGCCTTCATATCCACCGCTGCCCCAATTAAAATTCCCCGCTTTTCCGCTAGGGTGCGGAGAGAAGTTTCTGATTCAGTGGCAGCAAAGGCGGCGGGAATTTGCCAGGTAAACCAGGAAATTATCAGTGTGAATAGGAGCGCCAGGAAAAATTTATAGAATTTAGGCATGATAAAATCTTTCAAGATGGGCGAACCCGGATGGTGTGCGGGTGCGATGACCCTTATTTGTCCCTAATTGCAACACTTCATCCGGATTCAATTATCAGTAGATGCCTAATTGGAGCGCTTAGTAATGGTGGCAGATTTCAATTGACCATCTTTCAACCATTAACTAAGTTATTGGCCTAAACTAGAAGCTTCGCGGGCAGCAGCAGCTTCATCGGGGTGAATGCCGAGGCGAGTGAGATTAATTCGACCTTTGTTGTCAATTTCTCGCACCTTGACCACGACTTCATCGCCGACAGCCACCACATCTTCAACTCTGCCCACTCGATAGTCAGCTAGTTGAGAAATATGAACCATCCCTTCTTTCCCTGGTAACACTTCCACAAAGGCACCAATGGGAATAATTCGGGTAACTCGTCCCGCATACACATCACCTTCATTCAGTTTTTTGGTCATAGACTGAATGATAGCGATCGCCCGTTTAGCTTTTTCACCATCCACAGCAGAAACTGTCACGGTACCATCATCTTCAATATCGATTTTGGCTCCTGTTTCTTCTGTAATCCCCTTAATGGTTTTCCCACCAGGTCCAATCACCAAACCAATCAGTTCAGGATCGATTTTAATAGTTAGCAGGCGCGGGGCAAAGGGGGAAAGCTCGACTCTGGGTTTATCAATGGTGGCGAGCATCTTTTCCAAAATATGCAGACGAGCGGGTTTGGCTTGCTCAATCGCTTGAGCCACAATTTCCATCGACAATCCAGAGATTTTCATATCCATTTGCAAAGCTGTGATACCGCTATCGGTGCCAGCAACTTTGAAATCCATGTCACCCAAAAAGTCTTCAATCCCCTGAATATCGGTAAGAATGCGAACTTCATCGCCTTCTTTAATCAATCCCATTGCCGCACCGCTGACGGGTTTGGTGATGGGAACTCCCGCATCCATCAGCGCTAGGGTAGAGCCACTCACCGAACCCATAGAGGTAGAGCCGTTGGAAGATAGCACTTCCGAAACCACCCGAATCACGTAGGGGAATTTTTCCTTGGGAGGGAGAATGGGAGTAATAGCGCGCTCTGCTAAAGCTCCATGTCCAATTTCCCGTCTTCCCGGCGCTCGCATAGGTTTGGTTTCGCCGACGGAGTAGGGGGGAAAATTGTAATGGTGCAAGTAGCGCTTGATATCTTCAGGATGCAAGTCATCAGCCAAGTCCTGAGCATCGCCGGGACTGCCCAAGGTACAAACTGATAATACTTGAGTTAGTCCCCGGTTAAATAGTCCGCTGCCGTGGACTCGTTGGGGTAATAATCCTACCCGACAGGAAACCGGGCGAACTTCATTCAACTTGCGTCCATCTACCCGCACGCCCTGTTCAATGATTTGGCTCCGCATCAATTGTTTGGTAATCTCTTTAAAGATGATGCCAACAGCTTTGCTATCGGCAGTGGCAGCTACTCGGATGGGGTCATCTTCTGGTAAAGAGGCGATCGCGTTTTTAACTTCATTGTCCTTAATCGCATCTAGGTCAGCATCCCGCTCATTTTTGGGTTTAAACTGTCCTAAGACCTCTTTGATTTGAGCCGCTGCGCGATCGCGTACAAAGTCATCTAAAAGCGTATCTCTGGCTGGTGGCTCTTCGGTGACGAGTTCAATCCCCAATTCCGCCAGGAAATCTTGCTGGGCTTTAATTAAATCCCGAACGGACTCGTAGCCAAAGTCAATAGCTTCAATGATATCCCGTTCCGGTAACTGGTTCGCCCCAGCTTCCACCATGATCACGCCGTCGGGAGAACCTGCCACCACTAAATCTAAGTCGCCAGATTCAATTTCTTTGTAGGTAGGGTTGATAATAAAATCATCCCCGACTAAACCCACTCGTACCGCTGCCATTGGTCCATTGAAGGGAATCTTCGCCAGCAATACGGCAATGGAGGCTCCCGTCACGGCTAGCACATCCGGCGGCACTAATTGGTCCATTGACAAGGTAGTAGCCACTACCTGAATGTCATCGCGCAGCCAACCGGGAAACAAAGGCCGTAAAGGACGGTCGATTAATCGACTGGTAAGAGTAACTTTTTCTGGCGGACGACCTTCGCGGCGGAGAAAGCCTCCTGGAATGCGACCTGCGGCATAAAGTCGTTCTTCATAGTCTACCAGCAGCGGCAGGAAATCGATCCCTTCTCGACCTTGGGAACGAGTTGCAGTGACTAAAACGCTGGTGTCTCCAGATTCAATCAACACGGCTCCACCAGCTTGAGGAGCAAGGAGGCCAACTCTTAGTCGAATATCCCGTCCGTCAAATGATATTGACCTATCTAACTCTATCATTTACTACTTCTGTCCTTTTCGATGGCATTTTTTTTCTCTTTGGCAATCCTAGCACTTCGGGAGAGGGAACAGGGAATAGGAATAGGGAACAGGGAATAGGAATAGGGAACAGGGAACAGGGAACAGGGAACAGGGAAGAG
>CAKZHE010000069.1 GCA_936920195.1 uncultured cyanobacterium
TGCTATTTGATTTGTGTACTTCGTTTTCGTATCAGGGAAGTGCGAAAAGCGTTTTTGTTTTTTCTCGCCTTCAGCGCATCAGCCCTTCAGGCCATCACCCCATCTCCCCATCACCCCATCACCCCACCTCCCAATCTTCCTTAGAATTGAGATTAATTTACTGACATCTCTCAGAAATGTAGTAAAAGTAAATAGACTTCCCCTGACAAAAACCCAAAATGGTTTCAGCCCACCGGATTCATCCCTGGGGGTCAATCCAAAATCAACAACGGAATCTGCTGACCTACATTGATTGACGACCTGTTGTCTCGCGCCCTCCACAATTAAGGATGCAACCCCATCTGTACCACCTGCTTGCTTTTTTGGTTTCTGCCGGAGTAGTCATCTGGACTACACCCATTGTCAAGAAAATTGCCATCAAAAGCGGACGAGTCGATCTACCTGGCGATCGCAAAGTTCACCAGCATCCAATGGTTCGATTGGGAGGTGTTTCAATTTTCGCTGGCACCTTACTGGCTCTATTATTAGTCTGGTGGTCTGGGGGATTTGGCATTCTCCCCCAAAGCAAAGAATTCGAGGTTTGGGGCGTGACCATCGGTGGGTTGGCCTTCTTTCTAATCGGTCTAGCAGACGATCTCTTTAGTCTCTCCGCCTTCTCTCGGCTGCTGATGCAATCGATTGTAGCGGGATGGGCGTGGTATGTGGGAGTGCAAATTGAATTCCTCTCTATTCCCTTTGCCGGACTACTAGATTTACCCGGTTGGATCAGCGCCCCAATTACCATTATTTGGCTGGTAGGGATGGCTAATTCCATCAACTGGATTGATGGCTTAGATGGTTTAGCGGCGGGGGTTTCGGGTATTGCCGCTGTGGTGATGTTGATTGTCAGCCTGTTTATGGATCAACCCGCTGCCGCCCTAATTGCAGCGGCGATCGCGGGTGGCGCGTTAGGATTTCTACGCTACAACTTCAATCCCGCCCAAATCTTTATGGGAGACGGGGGAGCCTACTTTATGGGCTTTACCTTAGCCGGAGTGGGCGTAATTGGCCTAGTCAAAAGTACCGCCGTCACTGCGGTGCTTTTGCCCTACCTAATTTTGGCAGTGCCGATTGTCGATATGTCTGCCGTGATTTTTTCCCGCATCCGCAACGGCAAATCTCCCTTCAAAGCCGATAAGCGTCACTTGCACCATCGACTGTTGCAAGCCGGACTTTCCCAACGTTTAGCCGTCTTGTTTATTTATGCCCTTACCTTGTGGGTAGGCAGTCTCGCCCTAGCTTTTGCAGGCATTCCCAGCGGCATCGCCTTTGTTTTAGCCGCCACAGTCCTAATGGGTTATGCCAGTTGGCAAGTTTTCCGCAAAGCCCGCCCCTCCTAAGTATTTATTCCCCCCTCTTGCCAACTGTTCCACACAGTCAGAAACTGGACTGTGGGAGTTGACTGGCTATCGCGAGGTTTTTGTCAGCACCCCGCACTAAAGTGACGGGGCTATGCGCGAAGCGCAGGCTACGCGAACAGGACTCAGATCTTTAGGTAGCTGACCAGCCTAAGCCTTAGATGGCTACGTTATCGGCAAGCGTTAAAGAACCTACCAAGGAATGCGTAGCTAGTTCCTTGCTCTAGAACTAGAGCGTTAAACAGTTTTACGAGGGGTAAGACAGTGCGCTTAAAGATAGTACCGACCGATAACATTGGCGAAGCTAACGTTACAAGAAATTGAAGAGACACAACAATGTCTAACTTTATTTTCGTACTAGATACCAACAAACAACCGCTCACACCCTGCAAGCCCTCAATGGCTCGTAAGTTGTTAGTGGCTGGCAAAGCTGCTGTATTTAGACGCTATCCATTTACTATCATCTTGAAAAAGGCGGTGTTGCTATCACCTGAATCAATCATTCTCAAAATAGACCCCGGTTCTAAAACCACAGGCATTGCCTTAGTGCAAGGCGATCGAGTTATCTGGGGTGCTGAATTAACTCATCGCGGTCAAAAAATCAAATCATCCCTGGAATCTAGGCGTTCTTTACGCCGTGGTCGCCGAAGCCGCCATACTCGCTACCGTCAAGCCAGATTTCTGAATCGTACTCGCCCCAAAGGTTGGTTGGTTCCTAGCCTTCAACATCGAGTTGAAACTACGCTAACTTGGGTGAAAAAACTAATCAAATTTGTGCCAATAACCGGAATTTCTCAAGAATTGGTACGATTTGATTTGCAGAAAATAGAAAACCCTGAAATTTCAGGAATTGAATATCAACAAGGGGAATTACAGGGTTACGAAATTCGTGAATATCTGCTCGAAAAATGGTGCAGAAAGTGTGCTTATTGCGGCGTTGAAAACGTACCGCTACAAGTTGAGCATATTCACCCCAAAGCCCAAGGTGGAACCAACCGAGTTGCTAATCTTTGCCTAGCCTGTGAACCCTGTAACACTAAAAAAGGGACTCAAGATATCAAAGAGTTTTTAGCTAAAAAGCCTGATATTTTGAAAATAATTCTGGCTCAAGCCAAGCGTCCTTTAAAAGATGCAGCGGCGGTCAATTCTACTCGTTGGGCATTGTTTAACACTCTGAAAGCAACTGGGTTACCTCTTGCCACTGGGTCAGGTGGTCAAACCAAATTCAATCGCCATTGGCTGAATTTACCCAAATCACACTGGATTGATGCGGCTTGTGTCGGCAAAGTTGAGTCTTTAAAAGTCCTAACTTCTCAGCCATTGCTGATCAAAGCAACTGGCTATGGAACTCGACAAATGTGTGGAACTAATAAATATGGTTTCCCAACTCGTCATCGGTCGCGATTCCAGGTTCATAAAGGCTTTCAGACTGGCGATATCGTCAAAGCGGTAGTGACATCTGGGAAGAAGATCGGCATCTATACAGGGCGAATTCTTTGCCGTGCGTCAGGCAGTTTTGACATCGCCACTAAAACTGGAAGAGCGACAGGGATTAGCCACAAATATTGTTTGGCGATTCATCAAAAGGATGGCTATCAATATGCGCTTTGAATATTTACTGCAACTAAAGTTGCTTGAGTTGCGTTTCCTGTCATATCTAAAGACAATTAGCTTCTACGCTCCCATGAGGTTTTTGTGAAAAGAGTTTTAAGCATCATTCTCGGAGGGGGCGCTGGTACCCGCCTTTACCCCTTAACTAAAATGCGGGCGAAACCAGCCGTGCCGCTGGCAGGGAAATATCGCCTGATTGATATCCCAGTCAGTAACTGCATTAATTCAGAAATTTTCAAGATTTACGTCCTGACTCAATTTAATTCCGCATCCCTTAACCGCCACCTGTCCCGCGCCTATAATTTTTCTGGCTTCTCGGATGGGTTTGTCGAGGTACTGGCAGCGCAACAAACTACTGATAACCCCAATTGGTTCCAGGGAACAGCAGACGCGGTGCGCCAGTATCTCTGGTTATTTGAAGAGTGGGATGTGGAAGAATTTGTGATTTTGTCCGGCGATCACTTGTATCGGATGGACTATCGGCAGTTTGTTCAGCGTCACCGCGAAACCAAGGCTGATATCACTCTTTCGGTTTTACCCATTGATGAGCGGCGCGCCTCGGATTTTGGGTTGATGAAAATTGACGACAATGGGCGCGTTGTTAGTTTCAGTGAAAAGCCGAAGGGGGAAGCCCTAACTAGTATGCGGGTGGATACAACCAAATTGGGGCTAACCGCAGAACAGGCCAAAGAGAGTCCCTACATTGCTTCCATGGGGATTTATGTATTTAAAAAAGATGTCTTAATTAAGTTGCTGAAAGAAGCACCGGAACAGACAGATTTTGGCAAGGAAATTATTCCTTCATCAGCTAAGGACTATAACGTTCAAGCTTTCTTGTTTGGCGATTATTGGGAAGATATTGGAACGATTGAAGCGTTCTATGAAGCGAATTTAGCTTTGACTAAGCAGCCTCACCCACCCTTTAGCTTCTATGAAGAAGATGCCCCAATTTATACCCGCGCTCGCTATTTGCCGCCTACCAAGCTGTTAGATTGTCAGGTAACTGAGTCAATTATTGGCGAAGGCTGCATTCTCAAGGAGTGCCGAATTGATAATTCGGTGTTAGGGGTGCGAACTCGGATTGATTCTGGTTGTTTCATTGACAGTTCTTTGTTGATGGGTTCTGATTTCTACCAACCTTTTGCCGAACGGCAGTCAATGTACACCGATAATAAAGTGCCGATGGGAATTGGCGCGAATACGACTATTCGCCGCGCAATTATTGACAAAAATGCGTGCATTGGGAATAATGTCCAAATTATCAATAAGGACAGGGTACAGGAAGCGGAACGGGAAAAGGATGGTTTCTACATTCGCAGTGGGATTGTAGTGGTTCTCAAAAATGCAGTGATTCGAGACAACACGGTGATTTAGGAAAATTCTGTAGGGGCGGGTTTGGGGATGAGCTTTGATATTTACCAATAATCTTAATAAACCCGCCCCCCTACTTTTATATTCCTTGAAAACATGATTCGCTTGACTTTATTAATTGGGTTGCCTGGAAGTGGAAAATCTACTTGGGCTAGGCAATTAATTGCCGAAAACCCTCAGCGCCTGTTAATTTCGACAGATGGGATTCGAGGGCAGTTATTTGGGGAGGAAATAATCCAGGGTGATTGGCTGGTGGTGTGGCAAGAGGTGGAAAGCCAGTTTCGGACAGCAGTGGCAAAGATTAGTTCGGGAAAGGCAAAGGCGGCAATTTATGATGCCACTAATGTAGCCAGGAAATATCGCCGGGAGGCGATCGCCCTCGCTCGCACTACGGGTTTTACTCATATTACTGGAGTTTGGTTCGATCTGCCGTTGGCGGTTTGTCTGCAAAGAAATCAACAGCGCGATCGCCAAGTTCCCCCAGAAGTGATTTTACACATGAATCGACAATTGCAAGATGCCCCGCCAGATTTGCGGGATGGTTTAGATTATCTGATCTCACGGGGTGACAACCCCGTCAGGCTCCTTGCTGTAGTACTGAATAGCTGAAAAAACAAAAGAGGCTCTTATGGAATAAGAACCCCTTTGTTAAAAATAACCTGGCACCGAGCTATTTTCCCAGGAG
>CAKZHE010000070.1 GCA_936920195.1 uncultured cyanobacterium
TGTGATGTATAATTCAAAGCGTCACGATAGGCTAAAGTAGTCTGAGCCACCAAAGCTTTTTGCTCGGCAGTCAGATTTAGTTTTAGCTTGGCGGTGATTACTTGGGGCATTACCTTCACGAACTCTGATGTTATTCTACACCGTGAAGACAGGAAAAGCCAAGGGTTGAAGCCCGGAATTTGTTCATTCATCGACCACCCCCGTGTTTCGTCAAGATCTCCGATTGTCGGTTGGTTGGGGGGGTGGATCTCTTCACTCACGCGCATTCCTCCCGCCGCTCACCTGGGTACAGGTAGAGCGGGGGACTCCTGCTGGTCTAGTTGAACGGTTGTTCAATTCCTCACCCCACCTCCCCATCTCCTCATCTCCCCATCACAACTAAGGCGCATCAGTAGGTTTCTCACCTTTGGAAGGGCGACGGGGGAGCGGATTGGTTTGAGCTAAATTTTCCTCCAACTCCATTCGCTGTTCCATCCGCCGTAAAAAATAGCCCGTCATCATTGCAGAGGCTAATAAACCAGCTAAATTTTCCCGGTCGGTGGTAATTTGGACATTGAAGTGTTCCGAGGGCAGCAGTCCTACCAAGCCTTGAACGTTCTGGGAAATAATGTCTTTAATTTCCGGACTGGCAGATTTGGCAACCCAGGCAAGAACTTCGGGAGGTTGGTGCTGGAGATATTTCAGGAGGTGATTGGGATGGACATCTTCAGAATCGGGATTGAGAAAGTCAGAGTTAAACACCATCGCGTATTGGGAGTGACTTCTTGTTTCTACTCTAAACTATCGCGCTTAGAAAAAATTGCCTATTCCGATTCTACTTCTTCTGGGGTGGGTAAGGGAAGTTGGTTTAACTGAAAATATTGATGAAATTTGTCTGTCACTTGCAACCAGTAGGAGCGGCTGTCGGGTTGGCGGCGCTTGCGAACAAACCCCATTTCTACCAATTCTTGCACGTGCTGGTAAGCCCCAGAGCCGCGCAAGTCCACTAAATCGCTTTGGGCGATCGCTCCTTTGAGGGCGATCGCTGCTAAAGTACGTAAGGCTCCCAATCCCAAATCTACGGGGAGCAGGGTTTCGACTAATTTTTGAAAAAGCTCCCGCAGTTGCAAACTATATCCCGTTGGAGTTTCCACCACCTCTAGGGCGCTATCTCGGTGAGCGTAGTCTGACATCAGTTCAATTATGGCCTCTTCTACCTCCGCGCGATCGCATCCCGCAAATTCAGCAATTTCGGCAATGGAGAGGGGTTTACCTTTCAGATAAAGAATGGCTTCAATTTGGGTGGCTAAACGAGGCATGAACGGGAATTGGGATGGGGAGGTGGGGTGATGGGGTGGTGGGGTGATGGGGTGATTTTTTGAATTATTTCTAGTTGTATGGGTGTCTATTGAACTAGAAAGTATGATAAATTGGTATAAGGAAAAAAAAAAAAAGTTTTATC
>CAKZHE010000071.1 GCA_936920195.1 uncultured cyanobacterium
TATAATTTCAACCTTAAAACAATTAACAATTACTTAATAAATAATATTAAACACAATACAACAAATTTAACATAATCCAATTCCCAATTCCCAATTCCCTTTTCCCTTTTCCCTTTTCCCTGTTCCCTGTTCCCTGTTCCCTTTAATTCCCTGTTCCCTTTAATTCCCTGTTCCCTATTAGGATAAACAATTCGTTGATGATTCGATTGTTGCCAAACTTTGACAAATACATCAGCAATTATTTTTAAATCCTCGCGGGTTAATCCAGAATCTACCAATTGCTTTTCTTGCCAGCGCGATCGCAGCAGTTTATTAATCATTGTTAACGCCTCTTCTGCGGTGGCATCCTTGAGCGATCGCAATGCCGCTTCACAACCATCTGCTAACATCACAATCCCCGTTTCTCGCGATTGGGGAATTGGTCCCACGTAGCGAAAATCCTCTTCTCGTAGGGGTTGGGGAGCTTGTTCTCCTAACTGTTGAGCTTGATGATAAAAATAAGCAATTAAAATTGTGCCTTGATGTTCCGGAATAAAGGCTTGAATTGCTTTGGGCAATCGATGCTTGCGAGCCATTACTAAACCTTCACTGACGTGCTTTTTAATAATTTCGGCACTCACCCAAGGATTATTAATTTCGTCGTGTTTGTTTACCTTGCCCATTTGGTTTTCAATAAATCCCAACGGATCGTGCATTTTGCCAATATCGTGATATAAAGTGCCTGCTCGCACTAATTCCACGTTACAGCCTAGAGCTTTAGCCGCTGCTTCGGCTAGAGTAGCCACAAATAAAGTATGTTGAAAAGTGCCGGGAGTTTTGGCAGCTAACTCCTTTAGTAACGGGCAATTCGGATTAGATAATTCGGCTAATCGCACCGGAGTAATTAAATCAAACAGGTTTTCTAAATAGGGACTCAAACCGATGGCAACCACAGTCCAAGATAAACCAGCCAAACCATAAAAAGCAGCTTCTTGTAAAATACTGTACCAGGCCATTGTTGTAGCACCGCCAAAGATTAAACTCCCGACTAAGTAGGCGACAGTTTGGGTTAATCCCACAGCTACACCCAAGACGGCTAATTCTTCGCGCGATCGCATTTTTCCGGCCATCAAAGCGCTAACTATTCCCCCCGCTGCTCCCACTAGCCAATATTCCCAACCTGCACCCATACCAATTGTATCTAAACCCACTAGCATCCCCAAAGTCATTGTTGCCAAGCCAGAACCATAAAAACTGCTGACTAATACTCCAATGGCAGGTAAATTAGTATAGGGAGTTCCGGTACTGGCTAACAGGGGCGTACTCATCACCAGCAATAATACTAATAAATTATCTCGGTGGCGGAGGGAAGGATTAGCCCCCCGCCCAGTTTGATTAACGCGATTTTCTACTACCAAAAACAATCCTACAACGGCGCTGACTAAGCTGCCAAAACCTAGCAATCCTAGCCAGTTAAATCCTCGCCGACTTAAGCCAAAATAATCCAGTAAAATAAAGTCTCGGTGGGAAATTTTTTGTCCGTACAGAATAATTACTTCCCCTTTTTTAATGGTGACAATTTCTGTAGCGATCGCTTTGGCAGCTTGTTCGGCTCTCTTTTTAGTTTCCTCTCGATCCTCAATTAAATTTGGTTTCAGAACATCTAGCAATATTTCCACTGCTAAGGGTTGAGCCGGGGGGGGAACTAAAGAAAGAACTTGCAATTTTATCGCATCTTCTAAAAGCGGTGTTGGCAATCCGGCGGGAATGCCTTGGGCTAACATTCTTTGGGCAGCTTGCTGAATTCCCTTCCGGGTTTCTTGCCAAGCTTCATCAGACAATTCAAATAAAGAACTTTCGTAATGGCTGCTTTGATTAACTGCTAGATAGTCAGCCAGTTTTGCCCTGGCTTGGGCATAATTTCGACGGGCTAAAATGATTGTTTCGACTAAATTGGCAAACTCTGCCGCCGAGTTTTGTTGACGATAAGTGCGGATTTGTTTGAAAGCTAGATCAAAAGCACCATTAAGATTGTTTGTAGATAGTGGAGTCAGAGTTTTAATTTGTTCCCACTCAGTTTCTGGGCAATCGCGCAGATAAATCTGACTAGATAGGGATAGATTTGATTCTTCAGTAAAAGGAAATTCCCCCGCTTGCGATCGCAGTTCATTTCCTTGAGTTAAGGATTGGTCTAAATTTTTCCAAATTTTAGCATTTAAATCCCGGTCAATGGTTAATACTGGAATGAAGTCTCGCTGGGCTGCCTTGCGCTTTTCTTCGGTGGTTTTAGGATCGGGAACGCTGGCATCAAAGGGGGCGATAATGGTTTCGGGAGCTTGAATGTCAATGGTGAGGGCAGGCTGATTGTAGAAGCGATGCCCCATGCTGCTAGTTAAGGAAATTATAGCTAGCATTCCCATGACTGGGCGACGATGTTTTTTAGTGGGGTATGAGTGCATCCTAATAGATATAACTCAGATCAATGGCTTGGCGATCGCCTTTGGCGCTGGGCTTCGCCCAATCGCTTAACTGCGGGGTTGAATTACTCTTGGTGCAGCGATCGCTAAACTTTCTCCCCATTCTGCTCTATTGGTCAAATTAGCACCCGACCAAACTGCTAATAGGTTTTCTGCTAAAAATTTTAACTTTTGACTGTCTGCTATTGTTCGCTGCTGCACCACTGGAATACCAGCACTCCCATTATAAGCCCCAGATAAAGCCCCTACCACCACTCCCAGAGATGAATCAATCCCTATTTGTTGCTTAATCCTCCCTAGGCAAAGGCGAAAATCCTCTGGCATACTCAGAAAAAAGTAAAAGGCGAGGGCAATGTTGGCGTTACTAGAATTAGTTTTTGGGCAAAGTTGATTTATGGTTCTTTCTAATCCTATTGGCTCTACTAATAACCTTTGAACTTGAGCTAATTGCTGTCGAAAATCGGCAGAATCGCTGGCAGTAGTCGCCAAATAGTTGCAGACTTGGGGAATGAGATTGGGGTGGGGCAATTTTTCTTTTAAAGCTTGAGCGATCGCATAACCTATTGCTAACATTCCCATAGTCGTTTCTGGCGGTTGTTGCCAAAATTGAGCAGCTTGGTGCAATTTTTTTCCCAGCGTCAATTCATCTTCGTGGAAAAATAACATGATGGGCAAACTAACAATCACCGCCGTGCTAGAACTAAAAACACTATCTCTAGATTGATTGGCAACCCCAATCGAATCTGCCCAATGTTCTAAATCCAGTTTGCCACAACTAATCAAACTTTCAATTCCCAGAACTGCCCATTCCAAATCTTGAGTAGATTTAGGATCTCTGGCGGCAATTGCCGCCCCGAATAAAGTACCTTTAAATCGACTTAAAAGTGAATAGCGCATAGGAGTTTTTGATTGTACAATTTAAAGTAGATATTTGAGCGCATTATTATGTATACGCCAGAATCGCAGCCTACTCCCACAGTAGTTCTGCCAACTATGTACGATCTTCCCAGTGAAAACCCGGAGGAACCCGGTTTGCCTGATATCTTTCATCTCTGGCAACCTCGTCTTTTGGATGATACTTGTCGCCCCCCCAATTATCCCCCAGAACGAGTATTTCTTGCCAGCGACTTGAATATTTACTACGATTTGCAGCATCTCAATTGGTACAAGCGCCCAGATTGGTTTGTGGTGCTAGGAGTACCAAGATTTTACGAACAAAAAGATTTGCGGTTAAGTTATGTGATTTGGCAAGAAAAAGTTAGTCCTTTAGTAATAGTGGAGTTGCTTTCAGAAGGCACAGAAGATGAAGATTTAGGAGAAACAACTGCCACAGTTAATCAGCCGCCCACCAAATGGGAAGTTTACGAGCAAATCTTGCAAGTTCCCTATTATTTTGTCTTTAGTCGCTACACCAACAAGCTGAGATTTTTTCGGCTAGTCAGGAATCGCTACTCGGAGCAAATGTTAACTGAGCCGCGAGTGTGGATACCCGAATTGAAATTAGGTTTGGGATTATGGGTTGGAGCTTATAAAGATTGCAATCGCCCTTGGTTGCGCTGGTATGATGTTGATGGTAATTGGGTACTTAATTTAGAGGAAAGTCAAGAAAAGGAGCGTCTAGCAAAAGAAGCCGCATTAATCGAAAAGGAAACAGCATTAATTGAAAAGGAAAGAGAGCGACTAGAAAAGGAAAGAGAGCGACTAGAAAAGGAAAGGGAAAGGGTAGAAAAAGAAGCTGCCTTAGCCAAAGCTGCTCTTTTAGCCGAAAAACTCAGGGAAATGGGTATCGATCCCGATCAATTTTCAGTTTGAATATAGGCAGAAAATCCTGCGTTTTTAATGGCTTCCACAGCGGCTTGGTAATTTTGTACCCAAAATTCCTTGCCAAACTCTACCGTCATTTGCTGTCGTTCGTCTGCTACAATTGCCATAACCGGAACATTAGCGATCGCGCTAGCGCGATCGCCTGATTGTTCTTTCAAAACAGCTTGTAGTTGGCGCATCAAATTTTCATTTTGCGCCCATTGGGGAGTTAATTGTAAAACTACTAAATAATGGGTTTCGAGATCTTCGCTGCTCTCTTCATCATTATCTGCGACTGGGGTAATTGATTCTGCCGCTGCTAGCTGTTCTCTGGTGAGGATTTTAATCTCTTCAACAATAATTTGCAAGCGATCGTCCTGCTTATCTACTTTACCTGTAATGATACTCGGTTGATCGGCAGTCAGAAATTCTTTCACAGTTTCATAGGTTTTCGGAAAAACTACAGCAGAAGCTCTCCCGCTCAGATCTTCTAGTTGCAGAATTGCCATAGAATCGCCTTTTTTCGTCACCACCTGCTTAATTTCTACCAACATTGCCCCCACACTAATTTTTGCTTTCGATTTCTGTTCCTCCAATTGACTCAAATTAATAATTTCCAAACCCAAATTCTGGGCTACCTTCTCCATAAATTTTAAAGGATGTTCTGAAACATAAAAGCCCAATAATTCCTTTTCAAATAGTAACTTCTCCTGGGGAGCAAAATCCTTCACCTCTGGCAACTTCGGAGCCGGAGTTCTCACCGCAGCCAAATCGAAAAGCGTGGGTTGATTATCAACTTCTTTACTTTTTTGTACCCAGCTAATTACCGAAGGTAAATATTCAACTAATTGCTGGCGATTGGGCGAGATTTTATCAAAAGCGCCACTTTTTACCAAAGCTTCTAAAGCGCGACTATTGACAGCACGGAGATCGACGCGATCGCACAATTCCGCCAAAGAAGTAAAATTACCATCCTGGCGGCGAGCTTTCAAAATACATTCAATTGCCCCTTCCCCCACATTCTTAATTGCCGAAAGTCCAAATAAAATCTTGCCATCATCCGGAGTAAAATGTATTTCCGAACGATTAATATCCGGTCCCTCCACCGGAATCTTCGGAACCATATTCTGGCAATTAGTGATATATTTCTGTACCTTATCCTGATCGCCGCTATTTGCCGTTAGCAGCGCCGCCATATATTCCACCGGATAATTAGCTTTTAAATAGGCAGTTTGGTAAGTGACATAGGCGTAGGCAGTAGAATGGGATTTATTAAAGCAATTAGAAGCCACTAATCCATTCTCTAGAATGAAGTTATGATCGCGCTCAACGCCGATGTCATAAACTTTTTCAATTCCCAACAATTTTTTGCTAACAATTTTAACCACGTCGATAACTCCTCAAAATTTCCTGCTTTTTTCTTCATTTAGTTTCCTATACAGGACTTACGCAACGCCTCTATCAGTAGGGTGTGTTAGCGCAGCGTAACGCACCATCAACTCTATATCTAGAGTGACTGCGTAAGTCCTACTATAGTCAAGCTGAGATTTCATTTTAGATCCGTTAATCAAATTTTGTTTGTTTTAAATTTAACTCTTTTTCAAAAATCTCTTCGATTGGCAACATCTTGCCATCATCTGTCATAAACTTATGGTCTTTTGTAGCTCGAATTATTGAGCCATCCTCAAGACAATATTCAAAAACCTCCTGTTCCCCGCGTTCGTGCCATTGGGCAATTGGTTGAGTATAAACATAACCATTACTATCAACACTGTAAACTGTACACTCAATTCTCTCCTCAACAATTTTGCCAATGGGCATTAAACCATATTCCAGGGTCAGGATTTGGGTACTATAGCTTAAACAGTATTCTGCGAATAAAACCATTTGTTCAAACAATGTTTCGGCAACTTTCTTCGTTACCCCATTTTTAGTTGCCCCTTCAATAAAAGTTTCCCGTTGCTTCTGCATTTCCTCAGCTTTCTTTTTTCCCATGGCCCGCCTCAGTAAATCCGCTTGCCCCAAGGAATAACCCGCTAAATCCTGAGCAATTTTCATAATTTGCTCTTGATAAACCAACACTCCATAGGTTTCTTTGAGAATTGGTTCTAAAATTGGATGTTCGTAAACAGGATCTTCTATTCCATGTTTGCGATTGATAAATTTCGGAATTAGTCCTGCATCTAAAGGTCCTGGTCGATAAAGAGCTAAAATAGAAGAAATATCTTCAATGCAGGATGGCTTGAGTTTTTCTACTACATCTTTCATCCCCGAAGATTCTAGCTGAAATATGCCTTCTAGATCGCCTTTGGCTAAAACTTTATAAGTTTTTTCCACCTCTTGATTGATTTTCTTAATTTCGCCCTTGGCTAATATTTTCTGTGCCTTTCTTTCTCCCAGGGTGATTTGATCGGGATCGATTTTAATATTTTGGGTTTGTTGAACCAAATCAATGGCATTCTGCACCATCGTCAGATTTTTCAAACCTAAAAAATCCATCTTTAACAAACCCAGAGATTCCAAATCCTCCATAAAATACTGAGTAATCACCGAACCATCATTATTCTTTTGCAGCGGCACAATTTCATCTAAAGGTTCCGCCGAAATTACTACCCCTGCCGCATGAACGCCAAAGGTTTTATTTGTGCCTTCAATCCGCATTGCCATATCCAACCAGCGGCGCACAATGGGATCTTGATCGTATTTTTCTTTAAATTCCGGTGCGGGAGTTTGATCGGAAACCATCACTTTCAACTTAGTTGGTTTCCCGCGCATAACCGGAATCATTTTTGCCATTTTGTCCGCATCGCCGTAGGGAATTTTTAACACCCTGGCAACGTCTTTTAAAACTGATTTGGAAGTTAAACGGTTAAAAGTAATAATTTGGGCAACTCGTTCTGTGCCGTATTTTTCGGTCACATACTGAATGACTTCATCTCGTCTTTCAATGCAGAAGTCCGTATCAATATCCGGCATGGACTTGCGTTCTGGATTCAAAAACCGCTCAAACAGCAAGCCATGATGGACAGGATCAATATTAGTAATCCCCATAGTATAGGCCACTAGGGAACCCGCCGCACTGCCTCGACCGGGACCAACGGGAATGTTATGATCTCTAGCGTATTTAATGTAATCCCAAACCACTAAAAAGTAAGTTGAAAATCCCATCCGCTCAATCATCTTCAATTCGTAATCTAAGCGCTGTTGATAAACGGGATCGATTTCGCTAAAAGACTGACATTTCAACTTTTCCATCAGTCCTTTACGAGCAATTTCTTGGACGTAGGTATCGGCGTTATGGGTGGGGGGAATGGGATGATAATCGGGAATGCGCGGCTCGCCGAGGATTTTATAACGTTCAATTTTATCAGCAACTTCTAAAGTGTTGGCGATCGCTTCCTGAATCACTTCATCCTCCAGGTGATCTCGAAACAGTTGCGCCATTTCCTCGGCAGACTTCAAATATTCCGTGCCGCTGTAACGCATCCGCTTTTGCTCTTCAATCAATTGTCCAGTTTGAATGCACAATAAAGCATCGTGAGCTTCTACATCGGAACAGGAGGTGAAGTGGGAATCGTTGGTAGCAATAACTTTAATTGCTAACTCTTGGGCAATCTTGACAATTTCCACATTAACCATTCTGTCCTCGGCATAACCGTGGTCTTGAATTTCTAGATAATAATCATCTTTAAAGACTTTTTTGTACCATTGAGCGCATTCCCTGGCTTCGGCAAATTTCGCTTGCAAAATCAATTGGGGAACTTTCCCGGCTCGACAACCGCTAGTCACAATTAAACCTTCGTGGTATTTTTCCAATAATTCTTGATTAATGCAAGGACGGGAAAATAGTCCTTTCCCTTGTACGCCCTGAAGATGGGAAATAGTAGTTAATTTTACCAAGTTTTTATAGCCTTGATTATTTTTAGCTAAAACCACTTGATGATATTTGCGGCGGCGACGTTCTTGGATGGTAATATCGCCATCCACCACATACATTTCGTTGCCAATAATCGGCTTAATGGTTTTATCGCGACAAATCTTAATTAACTCAATTGCCCCATACATGACACCATGATCGGTAAGGGCGATCGCAGGCATTCCTAATTCCATTGCCCGTTGAATTAAATCGGGCAATTGGCTCGCACCATCCAGTAAGCTGTAATCGCTGTGAGTATGAAGGCCAACAAAAGACATAGGAGTTTTAAATTAGTTGTTAGTACACCTGGAGGGTGGGCAATGCCAGCCAAGGCTAACATCAATTGCTCCGATTTTCATGGGCATTGCCCGCCCTACTACTATAGCGTAACGCACCGTTAATTGGTACGCGGTGCGTTACGCTGCCGCGATCGCTATCATACAACTCTTTGTCCGCATCGCAGTATCTGTCGCCACAGCAGGATCTCTTCTGAGCCTAGGAAAAACAGATGAGAGTGCAGCAGCGATCGCAGGTTTGTGGTATTTTGGTATAGAATCATTAAAAAATAAAACTGATTTTAAAAGCTCTAATTATGTTGTTGGGATATTTGTGCTTGGGAAAAAGGAGATTGGTGAGGATTTTATCAAAGCAATTATTAGCGACATGAAAAGTTGTATTGTAATTGATGATATTGGTGAAGGTTTAGATTATGAAAGGTCTGCGGCAATCATTAAAGTTCTGATTGAAAAAGCTCAAACAGGATTAGTCCAATTGATTATGACTACTAATGATGAATTTATTATGAATGGTGTTCCTTTGGAATATTGGTCGGTTATTGAACGAAAGCCTGGTAGTGCAAAATTACACAATATGGCTAACTCAGCCGATAAATTTAAGCAGTTTCAGTTTATTGGACTAAATAACTTTGATTTCTTCACCAGTGAGTTTGTCTTGCAAGAAGAACTTGATATAGAGGAAGAATAGCAGATGAGCTAAAATAGATAGTCGTTTAAGCAACTATCCTAGGAATAGGGGCAACCACGGGGGGATTGCCCCTACAAAACACTATATGTAGAGGGGTTGCGTAAGTCCCGTCAAAGTTACCCACCAAAATAAGTAGGTAGTCATAAATAAAAGACTATAAGCAAAAGTTTGTAGTTGGGCTTTAGCCCTAATCCGGAGGGCTAAAGCCCAACTACAAACGTCCTTTTATTTTTTACTTTAATTCTGACCGCCTACTTACATTTTGAGCAAAATTGGCAAGCTTATTTGGTTTTCTTGCTATCCACTGGGAAAAAGAGTTTAGTTTCTGGGGAATAACGCCAAGAAATTTTCTCTGGATCTCGCCGCCGACTCCAATCAGAAAAATAGGACTCAGAGCGACGTTTCAAAACGGTACTAGAGTGAACTCCTAGCCGTCTCGCCAATTCCGATTGAATTAGCGCTTGGGGATATTTTTGCTTGTTAACAGATTGTTCGGCTAATTCCTCAGAATTTGGATCGGGATTTGCTCCCCAGGGGTCAGGTATTGCTAATGTAGTTGCAGGAGATGCGATCGCTTGCTCGCTATCATCAAAAATTCCGCCCAAAGTCTTCGCGGTGATAAAGTAGTAAACCGAGCCTTTTTCTTCAACTTCTTGCTGTTGCGCTCCAAACTCCTTAGCCTTATTCTCCAAAAACAGTTTAGCTGCTCCTCCGGTCAAATTTGCCTTCATTGCCAAATCCAACGTGGTTACAGAACCGCGATTTTCTTGAATCAGTTCGTGAAAAAAGGGATTAACTTGCTGACTCAACTGTTGCCATTGATAACCTTGCCACACCCGCCAACCGCCGCCTACCACTGCTAGACCAAGAATAACAGGCCAAGCCGTAAACAGCAGGGCAATGACTAGGGCAACCGGGAAAATGACTACCAGGCAGCTGCTGGCGTTGATATCTATTGCTTTTGCCGTCATGTTGCTCCGAAGTGAACTTGCTTTTGCGCGGATGCTGTAAAAATTGCTTTAGTTATAGCCGATAGAATTCATTTTGGCAAAGATTTTCCCAATCGGCAAAAGTATTTTTGCTAAATTTGCCTACGAGTTGCTCCCGCAATGGAAGTTTGTAGTTGGGCTTTAGCCCTAAATCCAGAGGGCTAAAGCCCAACTACGAGCTTTTTTCTCCTAACAAAACACTTATAAACGTTGGGTTTCCACTGTCGTTTCAACCCAACCTACGATTCGCTGTAGGGGCAATCCCCCCGTGGTTGCCCCTTTAATTTGCAGTAGGCAAAGGGGGATTGTCTCCATTCTTTGTGTCTTTGTGGTGTCAGAATATTTTCATAACACCTAGCAGCGATCGCGCGATGGATTTTGCCTGAGACTAGACCCACGAAGCTTGTTATACTGGCAATACTATTTCATTGCCATCCAGAATCTCAAATAAATGCAGCCAACTGACTCTAGCAAATTCACTGAAACAGCCTGGGATGCCATTGTCCAGTCGCAAGACGTGGCTCGTCGCTTCAAAAATCAGCAGCTAGAGGTAGAGCATTTAGCGATCGCCATTCTAGAACAGCAAGGGTTAGCCACAACTATCTTGACCAAAGCTGGTGCTGATGTGCCAGGAATTTTGAAGCAGCTAGAATCCTTTATCCGCCGCCAGCCGAAAGTCTTTAACCAACGACAACCCCAAGTGGAAGATAATCAACTTTACTTGGGACGGAATTTGGATACTATGCTGGATACTGCCGATTCAGCACGGCAAGCTTGGCAAGATGGGTTCATTGCCGTGGAGCATTTACTGATTGCTTTTGCCGAGGATGAACGGATTGGCAGGCAATTGCTGAAAAGCTTTGAACTGGATACCAGGAAGCTAGAAGTCTTTATTAAAGCAGTTCGTGGTAGCCAAAAAGTGAGCGATCGCAATGCGGAATCCCGCTATGCGGCTCTAGAAAAATATGGGCGGGATTTGACGGAACAAGCTAAAGCTGGTAAACTCGATCCCGTCATTGGCAGGGATGAAGAGATCCGCCGCGTGGTGCAGGTGCTTTCCCGCCGCAGTAAAAATAATCCCGTGTTGATTGGCGAACCGGGAGTCGGGAAAACAGCGATCGCGGAAGGTTTAGCTCAACGGATTATTAATGGGGATGTTCCCGAATCTTTGAAAAATCGCAGTTTAATTTCCCTGGATATGGGCAGTTTAATTGCCGGAGCCAAATATCGCGGGGAATTTGAAGAACGTCTGCGCTCGGTTTTGCGAGAAGTTACCCATTCCGAAGGGCAAATTGTTCTCTTCATCGATGAAATGCACACTGTTGTCGGTGCGGGAGCCAGCCAACAGGGTTCGATGGATGCGGGAAACTTGCTCAAACCGATGTTGGCGCGGGGAGAAGTTCGTTGTATTGGCGCGACTACGGTGGAGGAATACCGCAAGCACATCGAAAAAGATGCCGCGCTAGAAAGGCGTTTTCAACAAGTTTATGTTAGCCAGCCCAGTGTAGAAGATACTATTTCTATTCTTCGGGGACTGAAAGGACGCTACGAAGTTCACCACGGCGTGAAAATTACCGATTCCGCTTTAGTTGCCGCTGCCACATTATCAAACCGCTATATTTCCGATCGTTTTTTACCCGATAAAGCCATCGATTTAGTGGATGAAGCCGCCGCCAAATTGAAAATGGCAATTACTTCCAAACCGCCAGAATTGGAAACAATCGATCGTCGCTTGCATCAACTAAAGATGGAAAAAGTCTCTTTGGAAGGCGAGCAACAGCAGGGCAATACTTGGGAAAGATTAGATCGGATTGAAAAGGAAATTGCCATTCTGCAAGAACAGCACGACAAATTAAATTCCCAGTGGGAAACGGAAAAGCATTTACTGGATGAAATCAACGCTATCAAGGAACAGGAAAACCAAGTTAGATTGCAAATTGAGCAGGCAGAACGGGAAGCAATCCGCGACAACTTTTTAGCTAAAGTAGCAGAATTGCGTTATGGACGCTTGCCTAATTTGGAAAAAGAAAGGGAAGTAAAGGAAGCCAAATTATTAGAAATTCAATCTCTTGGTTCTTCCTTACTCCGCGAACAAGTCATCGAAGCTGATATTGCCGAAATTGTGGCGAAGTGGACAGGAATCCCGGTTAATCGCCTGTTGGAAACAGAACGGCAAAAACTACTGCAATTGGAATCCCATTTGCATAAAAAGGTAGTTGGACAGCAGGAAGCCGTGGAAGCCGTAGCAGCGGCGATTCGGCGCGCTAGAGCCGGGATGAAAGATCCCGGAAGACCGATTGGTTCTTTCCTGTTTATGGGGCCAACAGGAGTCGGTAAAACAGAGTTGGCAAGAGCCTTAGCCCAGTTCCTGTTTGACAGCGACACCGCCCTAGTCCGGATTGATATGTCCGAGTACATGGAAAAACACGCTGTTTCTCGGTTAGTAGGCGCACCTCCCGGTTATGTGGGTTACGAGGAGGGGGGACAACTATCCGAAGCCGTGCGCCGCCATCCCTACTCAGTGGTGTTGTTAGATGAAGTAGAAAAAGCCCATCCAGATATCTTTAATATTTTGTTGCAAGTCCTGGATGATGGCAGAATTACCGATTCCCAAGGCCGAACTGTGGACTTCCGCAATGCGGTAATTGTGATGACCAGTAATATCGGCAGCGAATATATTTTGAATGTCGCTGGGGATGATTCCGACTATGAGAAAATGCAGAAACGAGTTACCGAAGCCCTGCGATCGCATTTCCGTCCCGAATTCCTCAACCGTGTAGACGACTTGATTATTTTCCACACCCTGAAAATGTCAGAATTGCGGGAAATTGTCGGCATTCAAGTCAAGAGAGTTGAGCAAATGTTGGCAGACCGAAAACTATTTATTAGTTTATCACCATCTGCTCAAAATTACTTAGCCGAAGTTGGTTTTGACCCGGTTTATGGAGCGCGACCTTTAAAGCGAGCCATTCAGCGGGAATTGCAAAATCCCCTAGCTACCAAAATTTTAGAAAATACCTTTGTTGAAGGTGATACAATTTTGGTAGATTGTATTGATAATGCTTTAGTTTTCCAGAAAAAATGCGTGAATGATGAAGGAGCGATCGCGCGATCGCTAAATTTTGCCCTTTCCGCCAGCCAAGTTGTTTCTCCTGAAGTTTAATTACTCGTTACTCGTTCCTATGCTCTGCCTAGGCTGTTGACTTTGCGAGTTTTCGAGCAATTTTATTCATGCAATAACTGTGTCTGATATTCCCCAACTGGTTCCCAGGCTCTGCCTGGGAACCGATATCTAGAGGCTCTGCCTCGCATGAGCGCCAAGCGAGGCAGAGCCTCTCAATGGCATTCCCAGGCTCTGCCTGGGAACGAGTAAACAGATCGGAAACTGCATGAACAGAAAACCCCTACAAAGGCACAAAGTCAAACAGGGAACAGGGAGCAGGGAAAAAACTGAGTATCGCCCTAGAAATTAAAGAGCGATACCCATGGCCTAAACTGCTTCCACTAAAGGACGAACAGCCGTAGGACGACGATTAATTACTTGGTCAATTAATCCGTACTCCTTGGACTCTTCAGCAGACATAAAAAAGTCCCGTTCCGTATCTTGTTCAATCCGTTCTATGGGTTGACCAGTATGCAGCGCCAACAAATCGTTCAGGTGCTTCTTGTGATAGAGGATTTCCCGCGCCTGAATTTCAATATCAGTCGCTTGTCCTTGCGCTCCCCCTAAAGGTTGGTGAATCATAATCCGAGAATGAGGCAGACTCATCCGCTTGCCTTTGGCTCCGGCACTGAGTAGGAATGCTCCCATACTGGCAGCTAATCCGACACAAATGGTCGAAACATCTGGGCGAATTTGATTCATGGTGTCAAAAATTCCCATCCCTGCCGTAACCGAACCTCCGGGAGAGTTGATGTATAGATAAACGTCTTTTTCTGAGTCTTCGGCCTCTAGAAACAGCAGTTGAGCGACAATTAAATTGGCAATGTCGGAATCAACCTGCTGTCCTAGGAAAATAATCCGTTCCCGCAACAGGCGAGAGTAAATATCAAAGGCGCGTTCGCCGCGACCAGATTGTTCAATAACGGTAGGAATCATGGTAGGTCTGTTTACTCTCTGCGTTTTCTAAATTGTAGCGATATTCCTAGTGCATCCCGGCAGAAGTAACTGACCACCCCAAGGGGTGGTAAAAACGATAAACAGTTGACACCTTGTGCCGGTTAGGAATCAAGCGGACCTAGCAACAAGCGTCCAATCGATTGCGGGTCTTCGTTGAAGTAGTATTCGCGGATAGCCTCCACCATTTCATCGGTGGTGATATAGCCGCTGCCATCCTTATCGATTAGGCGGAAAGCCACACGTGTATCGGCCTTTGGCACGTTGATCAACGTATGCATCCAAAGTTCATATTCCTCTAAACTTTGACGACCATCGCCATCGACATCGACGATTTCCATGACCGCCTCGCAAAACGGACGATAGCCTTGCTCAAAGTTTTCAGGGGTTACAAGCATACTGTTGGCAAATGCATTCTTGTATTCGGCTTCGCTGATACGACCATCTGCATTGGCATCGGCAGTGGTGACAAGACGCTGCCAAAGTTGCATGGTGAGGTCATATAACCGCTGTCGCGCTGCGGAATCAGGTCCATGACCAAATGCCTCGCACATCCTGGCAACAGCCTGCTCGAAATCGGTTTTCTCGACGTAGCCATTGCCATCAAAGTCGTATCCTTTAAAACGTCGAGCCAGCTTTTTATTGAGAAATGGTGAAATGTTCATAAGAGATATTCTCGATGCACTAGCGTCCCAAAAATCGACTGGCAAGGTTCATGGCATCGCCAATGTTTAAATTGCCGTCACCATCGGCATCTAAGAAGGAGGTTAGCAGGGGATTTGCGCCTTGAGGATTGTCAGTGCTGGCTCCTGATTGCAGCAAATTGAGGACGATGGGGATGAGAACAGGAAGGATTTGTTGAATGATAGCGGGATCTAAGCCTGTTTTTTCGCCAATGGCTTGCTCGATTTCAACAGCTTGGCTAGAAGATAGCAGAGCGGTAACGGCTTCCTGACTGGGAACGAGGCTGCTATATTGATTGACGAGGGATTGGACTTGTTCCGAGCCACTTTCGTTCTGGGTATTCTGTAAAGATGAACGGACGTAGCCGCTGACAATGGATAGGATTGTTTGTACGGTTCCAGAATCGATATTATGGTTGGCGCTCAACTGCTGCAAAATTCCGAAAATGCTGGCTAGTTGATCGACATTGGCTAATTGGTTGGGATTGTTAACTGCGCCCATGAATTGCTCTAGAAGTCCCATACTGCGATCGCTCCTCAACTGTGTAATCCAATTTTAAGCGATTCGGTGGGAATATATTGCGATCGCATGGCAGTGCTAGGCTGGGTTTAGTTGCCCACATCCATCTAGCCATAATTCTAAGTTGAAAATGTCTCTGCCACGTCTATTAACGCTAATTATTGGCCTCAGTACGATTTTGGGGTTGATGCTGTGGCTGGTTAATTCCCTATTTCGGCTTTATATTCAAATTTCTTTCACTGCCCCATTTCTGGCAAATTTGCTGCTGCTGCTGTTGATTGCTTTGTTGGGAATGCTGATTTGGGCATTTTTATATTACACCGGAGTGTTTGGGCGATCGCCTAAACCCCAACGACGGCAACCCAAAATCCCGGAAGCGAAGACGGAGGCAGCGGAGGAAAATCTTAAGGCGGTGCGCCAACAAGTAACGCAAATTCAAGATGAGGTTTCTCGGCAGGCACTTTTAGAGCGATCGCGTGAAATTGAGTCTAACCTGACAAGGGGAGAATTGCTAGTTGTCGTTTTTGGCACGGGTTCGGCGGGAAAAACTTCTTTGGTAAATGCTTTAATTGGGCGAATGGTGGGGCGAGTGGATGCGGCGATGGGAACAACGGAGGTGGGAGAAACCTTTGTTTTGAAGTTGAAGGGATTGCAGCGCCAAATTTTGATGACGGATACGCCGGGAATTTTGGAGGCGGGAGTTGCCGGGAGTCAAAGGGAACAGTTGGCGCGGCAGTTGGCAACCCAAGCAGATTTGTTATTGTTTGTGGTGGATAGCGATTTACGAAAGTCGGAATACGATCCTTTGCGGGTATTGGCAGAAATTGGCAAGCGATCGCTTTTGGTTTTAAATAAAACTGACCTTTATTCCGAATCTGACCGCGAAACTATTTTAGCTCGGTTGCGGGAAAGAGTGCGGGGATTTATTTCTTCTTTGGATGTGGTGGCGATCGCGGCTAATCCCCAACCTGTTTTACTAGAAGGTGGCGAAACTTTTCAAGCTGAACCGGATGTCATGCCTTTGATTCGCCGGATGGCAGCGGTACTGCGAGCGGAAGGGGAAGATTTGTTGGCAGATAATATTTTACTCCAATCCCAGCGGCTAGGAGAAGAAGCGCGGCGATTGTTAGATCATCAGCGCCGCCGCCAAGCAGAGAAAATAGTCGAACGCTTTCAATGGATTGGCGCAGGAGTAATTGCGGTAACTCCTTTACCTGTGGTTGATTTGCTGGCAACGGCGGCTGTCAATGCTCAAATGGTGGTGGAAATTGGCAGAATCTATGGTTGCGAATTGAATGCCGAGCGGGGGAGGGAATTGGCGCTTTCGTTGGGGAAGACGCTGGCTAGTTTAGGGATTGTCAAAGGGGCAATTGAGTTACTTTCAACGGCGTTGCAATTAAATGTGGCAACCTATTTAGTCGGGAGAGCGGTGCAGGGAGTGACAGCCGCCTATTTAACCCGAATTGCTGGCAAGAGTTTTATTGAGTATTTCCGCCAAGACCAAGATTGGGGGGATGGGGGAATTGCCGAAGTGGTGCAACAACAGTTTAAGTTGAATCAAAAGGATGAGTTTGTCAAGAGCTTTGTCAAAGATGCGATCGCGCGAGTCGTCAAGCCTCTGGAAATTCTGCCTGCGGAACCCCAGCCAGAAGAACTAGATTCTAGCGAAGAATGGCGGTAATCCCAGCGGGGATCAAAAGTTATGGAGAGTATTTATCACCATTGCTGAATAATTTTATTATGGTCGATCGGAATATAAAATGCTTGAAATTGAGCCAGACAGCGTAGCTCTTAGTTTATGGTCACCTCCATACTTTGTCGGGAAAAAATATGAAAAAGAGGAAACATTTGAATCTTGGCAAGCAATGTTGAAAAAGGTTGTTTATAACCATGCTATAGTTTTAAAACCAGGTGGTTTTTTAGTAATAAATATTGCCGATATTTTATGCTTCAAAGATAAAAATATGCCTAGAATACAAGCCCTAAATACTTCTAATCAAAAATGTAAAGTAACAAAAGAAATGATCTTAGAAGCTTGTGAAAAATATCCTGAATATAATCGTTATCAACTAGCAAAATTACTGGGTTGTAGCGAACAAACGATTGATAGAAGATTAAACGGCAATAACATTCGTGGTGGCAAATACCAGATTCAAACTAGAGTTAAGTTAGTAGGACATTATCTTGAACAGTACGCTCAGGATGTCGGAATTTATTTATATGACAAGCGAGTTTGGGTAAAAGATCCATCTTGGGTAAATAGCCAGTGGACAAGCAACACATTGAAAGCAGTCAGTGAATACGAAGACTTGTACATCTTTTGGAAACCAGGAGAGTATGTGATTGATAGAGATAAACTTTCAGCCCAAGAATGGAAGGAATGGGGAGCAAGAGCTATTTGGTATATTAATAGCGTCAGGGCAAATGACGATCATGAAGCAAAATTTCCAGAGGAACTCGCTACGCGAATTATTCGCTTATTTAGTGCCAAAGATGACTTAGTAATAGATCCATTTATGGGTAGTGGAACTACTGCCGTTGCTGCTATTAAAATGAATCGGCAATACATAGGCATAGAAAAAGAATATTGTTATGTAAAATTAGCTGAAGACAGGTTAAAAACCCTAACACCTGTTCAGCTAGAGCTAAATCTTCTTGGGAGATGCCAATTTTTTTCCTGAGTTTTCTGAGATTTGATGCAACAACTTGATTAAGCCCTGAAAATTTTTTAACCATCCAATATAGGTTGGATTGTATAGTTCGGTGTTTCTTTAAAGAAAGTCTATCGAAATGCTATCTTTATATCTACAGACTATATATAGCAAGATGTGCTGAAACTTTATGGTTGCTTTCCTTCACCCCTGGCTGCGCCTTGCCCTAATTTTTGCCCTGACTGCTACCCTTGCCACAGGTTGCCAACTAATCAATCGGCAGCCGGAATTTAAGACGATTCCCGGCAATCATCTTTCCCTGGGCAATCCTAGTCAAGCTAATCCCTCCAACCCCAATAATCTATTAATGCTCAAGCCCCAATTTGCTTTATCCTATAATGGCAGTCAGGGAACGCCTAATTGGGTAGCTTGGGAATTGAATCAATCTTGGTTTGGCAATGCTGAACGGCAAAACGATTTTCATCCAGATCAAGATCTGCCGGAAAATATTTATCGGGTGACTCCCAAGGATTATAATGGCACTGGTTACGATCGCGGTCATGTTGCCCCCTCTGCTGACCGCACTCGCAACCTAGCAGACAATTCTGCCACGTTTGCAATGTCGAATATGATGCCCCAATCCCCCGGTTTGAATAGAGGAGTTTGGGGAGATTTAGAGGAGTATTGCCGACAACTAGCGCGGCAAGGCAAAGAACTTTATATTGTGGCTGGACCAGTCGGCAAAAAAGGCAGTATTGCCAATGGTAAGGTAACAGTACCCCAAGCTAGTTGGAAAGCGATCGCCGTCTTAGACAAACCAGGAGCGCCACTTACCAGCAACACTAGAATTATCGCCGTATTGATGCCCAATCAAGATCGTTTGACCAAGTGGACTGATTACCGGGTATCCGTGGACAAAATTGAAGCGGCGACGGGTTATGACTTAATGCCGAATGTGCCGAAAGGAATTCAAAACGCCATTGAAAGCAAAACTGACAGCGAAACCATTACTCGTCAGCGCTAAAATCAAAGCTAGGTTTCTACTACTTTCGTTTTCAATCCCCCCCAGTTGCCCCTAGGGGTTCTCCCTGCAATCCAAATATCAATTTCTCGTTTGCCCACTCGATAAACCTGAAGTTGAGAGAGATTTTCTTTGAGTGCCGCTACTAATGCCTGATATCTTTTGACAACTTGGGTATCTTCTTCGTCGTGCCATTCCTCCTCACGTAATGCTAAGGCAAAAAATTGATCTGCCGATATTACTTCCACGGGGGTTTGGGGGGGATAGTTGGCTAACTGTCGCACCAATTCAGGTGTTAGGGATTCTGGGGTGATAGATTGCCATAAAAAGGTTTCAAAAGGAGCATCAGACTCGCTGATATATAGCAAGCCTGCCGACAAGTGCTGGAGTTCTACTAGGAGTTGGAGGCTGTCAGTCATGGATAGGATAAGAAGAATTTTTGCAAAAATCTGGTTATACTGGCAAAATTCTGAAAGTTCTAATCAAAATCTTAAGCGATCGCTTGTCCCAAACCTCATGGATAGAATTCTGATTACTGCCATCTTCGTAGGTATTCCTACTTTAGCTTACGCCAAGTTAGTGAACAATATTGACCGTTTTGAAAAAGAACCCACCCTTTACCTGATTGGGGCATTTTTGTGGGGAGCATTGCCAGCCGCGATCGCTGCTCTGATTCTACAATTAATTTTAGAAATTCCCGTCGCAGCTTTTTTTGGCACTGAAAGCATTGGGGGGCAGTTAGTCAGTACGGCGGTGAATGCCCCTGTCACCGAAGAAATTTTCAAAGGTTGTGCAGTGGCAATTATCTATTTTACCCGCCGCCAAGAATTTGATGGTTGGGTAGATGGTTTAGTTTATGGAGCAATGGCGGGGTTGGGATTTGCCTATGTGGAGAATATTGTTTATTTGGTTAATCTGACGAACAATTGGGGCGATTGGACTTCTTTATACTTCTTTCGGGTGATTATTTTTGGCTTCATGCACGGTTTTTGGACAGCTTTAACTGGGATTGGTTTTGGTTTGGCGCGCAATATGGGCAATCCCATTGCCAAAGTTATCGTCATCGCTGGCGGGCTAACTTTAGCAATTTTAGGTCACTTAATTCATAATGGGGCAATTGTTTTAATGCAGCGCAACAGCGCCACGGTTTTCGTAGCTTTAGGCAACTACAGTTTCCTCGCTTTGGTGATGATTTCATTGAGTGTTTGGGCGGCTCACCACGAACGGAAAATTTTGGAAACTTATTTGCAAGATGAAGTTCCCGAAATCATTTCAGCAGAAGATTATGCTGGGTTGTGCAATCACCGCAATCATACTTTAGCCAGATTTCGATTTGCCCCTAAACAACAAAGAGCTTTTATTCAAGCTGCCGCTGAATTAGCCCAAAAGAAGTTGCAGTTGATCAAAATGGGCGAAGAAGGGGGAAATAGTGCCGAAATTGTCCGGTTGCGGGCAGTGTTAAAGGAGTTAAAATCAAATTGATCAATTATATAGCATTTCTAAATGATTTGCCCTTACCCCCAACCTCTCTCCCTGGGAGGAATTGGCAGTAAGTGCAAAAATATCTCGATCTCGATCTAGCCTAAATACCCTCCTAGGGGATTGCATTGATTAGAAAAAAGTTGTCTACTATAAGATGTGGATTTGAACCAGCGGATTTGCTAGGAAAAACATCATAGTGCGATCGCTGATTCAGCCATAACTTATCCTCTACGAGACTGATTCATGGTGCTAAGTCGAATTTCTGCGGAATTATTGTCTAGGGATTGGTATTGCCTAATACATTCCTATCTAGCCATGCACATTCCTGATGGGTTTTTGAACCTACCAGTAATTATAATGACGTGGATTATTACTATTGGCTTGATTGCCGTAGCTTTGAACAAAGTAGAAGCTGAATACCAAGATAGAACAGTTTCTTTGATGGGAGTTTGTGCGGCTTTTATTTTTGCTGCCCAAATGATTAATTTTCCGATTCCTGGCGGTACATCAGGTCACTTATTAGGGGGAACTTTAGCAGGGGTATTACTTGGGCCTTGGGCGGGAACGTTGGTTATGTCAACCGTATTTATCGTTCAAGGGGTGGTATTTCAAGATGGTGGAATTACTGTCATGGGAGCAAATATTTTTAATATGGGTTTAATTGGTACTTTTGGGGGTTATTATCTTTTTAGTGCCATTCGCAATCAAGTAGGCAAAAACAAGTTATCGGGAATGGTTACTGGTACGGCGATCGCCGCTTGGTTTAGTGTCGTAATTGCTGCTACAGCTTGTGCAATTGAGTTAGGATTATCAGGCACTGTTCCTTTACCAATTGCATTGGCGGCGATGACTGGTTGGCATATATTAATTGGGATTGGTGAAGCCTTAATTTCCACCGTTACAGTGACTTTCATTTGGCGGACTCGACCAGATTTATTTTATCATCCCCCCGTCAAATCAAAATCTAGAATCCAAAATTGATTCACATTTATGAGTAGCAATTCCTCACAACCGCGCAACCGGGTAATAGTTTTAACTGGCTTAGGCATAGCTTTGGTAATTGCCACCTTTCTCTCTCCCTTTGCTAGTAAAAATCCCGATGGACTAGATCGAGTTTCCGAAGATCTAAAATTTGATAAGCAAGCTCTGGAAGAACCGCCTGCCCAAAAATTGCCCTTCTATCAAGTTTTTGAAGAATATGCCCTTCGAGGCGTGCCAGAGTCAATGGCTACTCCCCTAGCCGGATTAATTGGCACATTAGCAACCTTTGGGCTAGCTTGGGGAGTTGGTAAATTAGCGGTTCGCAATTCACCTGCACCAAAAGATGAATCTCCTTTAGAATAACAAAGCGAATCTTGAGGAGAAATTTAAGTTGATGGTGCTATTGCATATTGGGGCATTCCATTTAGACATTGACAGCCAACACCAAACATTCTGGCATAGTTTGACCCCCCAGACGCGCCTGCTCTGCGCGATGTTATTGCTGCTGGCGATTGTAGTCACTCCCAATGGTCATTGGTTGACTTGGGGAGTTTATGCGATCGCCATTCTAGCAGTTTTACTCGTCAGTAAAATCACCTTAGTGGTGCTAATTCAACGATTGGCTGTGGAATTTGGATTTGTGGGCGTTATTTTGCTGGGGACATTATTTCGGGAGGGGGGAGAGGTGCTTTGGGAGTGGGGAGTGTTAAAAGTTACCACCACAGGATTAACTATTTTAGGCAGTGTCACTCTCAAATCTTTATTATCCTTAATTTTATTAAATATATTAACCTTGACCACTTCAATTCCGGCTCTGTTACAAGCGCTAGTAATCTTAAAAATGCCCCCGTTGCTAGTAGCCATTTTAGCCTCCATGTATCGCTACATTGATGTATTAATTGCCGAGTTTAATTCTATGTATCGAGCAGCGGTTTCTCGGAATTTGCTTAATCATCGACGGTGGCAGCGATTGGTATTAGGAAATGCCATTGGGTCACTTTTTATTCGTACCTACGAGCGTGGCGAACGAGTGCATCAGGCAATGCTGGCGCGGGGCTACCAAGGTTTACCACCAATCCAGAAATTACCAACCGTTAGACAGCGCGATGTTGTAATATTAACTTTAACTTTACTTTTTGCTCTCTTCGGTCAAATAATATACTTTATTTGACACTTTTACTCAGCAATTTTCATGCACCATAATCCGATTTTAATTGAAAATCTCAGCTATACTTATCCCGATGGTATTCAAGCTCTAAAAGGGGTTGATTTAAAGATTGCGGCGAATGAACGAGTTGCCCTAGTTGGGGCAAATGGTTCTGGTAAATCTACGCTCCTCCATCACTTGAATGGAATTTTGCTGCCGCAAGCAGGCAAAATATCAATTGGAGAATATCCGATGGAGCGCAAGTATCTGAAGGATATTCGTAATTTTGTGGGGTTGGTATTTCAAAATCCTGACGATCAATTATTTATGCCGACTGTTTGGGAAGATATTGCTTTTGGCTGCATGAATCAGGGTTTGGCAGGGGAGGAATTAAACCAGCGCTGCTATCAATCTTTGTTGGCTGTAGGACTAGAACCCAATGAATTTAGGCAACGCAATACCAATAATTTATCTGGGGGCGAAAAGAAACGAGTGGCGATCGCTGGCGTACTGGCAATGTCCCCCCAAATTTTAGTTTTTGATGAACCCTCAGCCCAATTAGACCCCTATTCTCGCCGTCAACTAATTCATCTCCTTCAAAGTTTACCACTAACTCAACTTATTGCTACCCATGACTTAGATTTAGTCTTAGAATTATGTCAGCGCACGATTGTTCTCAGTCAAGGCAAAGTTGTTTATGATGGTTCAACAGAAAAGGTTCTGGGTGATAGGGAGTTTCTGGAATACCATCATTTAGAGCTACCACTCAGTTATAGTCGCCCTTATTGTTTGGTGGCAGATGCCCCAAACCAGTTATAGCTCGTATCGGTGAACGCATAGCTTGGCGGGTAGATGCCCCTACGGAATTGCAAAATAGCAAAACCCAACCTAGAATTGATACTTTGATCAATTTTGTTCAGTTTGGGCGATTGTTGCTGCCACTTCCGCCACAGGTAATTCTAAAACTGCCGCAATTTGTTCTGTCGCTAATCCTAGATTAGCCATTCTCAGAATGGCAGTTTTTTCTCGCTGTTTAGCTTCAGCTTGAGCCTCGATTTTACCTTCGATTTTACCTTCGATTTTACCTTCGGCTTTACCTTCGGTAAAAACATCTTGATAAAATCTGGTTTGTTTTAAGTCGCTGAGATTAAACATGGCAGCAATTTCCTCTCTGTTTTTTTGGGGTAGTTTGTAGACAATGATGGTTTCTAGCAGGTTAATAAAGCTTGCTCTGACGGTGCTATTGGCAATTTCGGTTTGGGCTTGTCTGGCTAAGTCTCTAGCCAAATCTAGCGCAGTGTTTTCTGACTCAATTATAAGTTGTAGTAGTTTGATGGGTAGAGAGCCTGTGGCTGGGGGAGTGAGTTCATTGAGGTAAATGCGGGTGATGTTGGGAAGTTGCAGGATTGGCTGAAAGTGCAGGGAATTTTCTCTTTCGGTTTGGCGATTGGGGTAAATTACGACTAATTGCCAGGGGTGGGGTGGTTGGTATTGTCGGAGATAGATGAAGAGTTCGGCAAATAGGCGATAGTAGAGATTGGGATCTGGTTGAAATTGGACTTCGAGGATATAGAAAGGTAGTTGAGGATTGTTAATGGTAGGGAGAAATAAACCATCGAGACGAAAGGCTAATTGCTTGATTTCTTGGGAGGTGAATTGGTATTGGTTGGGTGTGTCGTCGGAGATGCCGAGGAGGGCAAAGAAGACAAAGGGGAATTCTTGAAAGATATTGTAAAATATGCTATCGGTTTTCATAGATTAGTAATGGAATATGAATATTATGCCCAGTTGATTAACCTTGATATCTGGGGCTGCTAAACCCACTCCTACAAATTTGATATATTTTACCATACCTGTCAGAGCAGCACAACTCATTCAGACGCACTATATAGCGCGTCTAAATGAGTTGTGCAATTCCGTAGGGGCAATCCCCCCGTGGTTGCCCCGATGTGTAGGGGTAGGCACGGGGGCGCTACCCCTACAGATTTACATAAATGATTCAGACGCACTATATAAGGGTTTTATTTTTATGGTAGAGCTATTGCTAATGGCAGCGTTAGGATTTCTGGGCAGTTTTGGTCACTGTTTAGGAATGTGTGGACCTTTAACCGTGGCATTCTCGTTATCTAAGAACCAGCCAAATTCCGCAGCGGCTGGGTGGCATTCCCTCCGATTTCACTTTTTGCTGAACTTAGGCAGAATTATCAGTTATGCCTTGGTTGGCACTGCCATTGGGGGATTGGGTTCGGTGTTGATTGCAGGGGGACAAATGGCAGGCGCGGGCAGTTTTTTTCGGCAGGGAATGACGATATTTACTGGCTGTCTGTTGATTTGGTTTGGGTTGGTGCAACTGCAACCGAAATTTTTACCCCAGATTCCGCTGTTACACCCTTTGCTCAAAGGTTCCTGGCATCAACAACTGAGTGGAGCGATGGTGAAACTTTCCTTTCAGCAGCGCTGGTGGACTCCGGCTAGTTTAGGGCTGGTTTGGGGTTTAATTCCCTGTGGGTTTCTCTATGCAGCGCAGATTAAAGCGGCTCAAACGGGTAGTTGGGTAATGGGCGGGATGACCATGCTGGCTTTTGGATTGGGAACGCTGCCCAGTATGCTAGTGGTAGGAACTTCTATATCGCGGTTAAGTAGCGATCGCCGCAGTCAATTATTTCGCTTAGGTGGCTGGCTAATCTTAATTGTCGGCATTTTGACGCTCTTGCGGACGGGGGGAATGCCAGATTATACCGGGTATGCAGCCTTAATCTGCTTGCTGTTGGCTCTGATTGCCCGTCCCCTCAGCCGTCTGTGGAGTCAATTGTTGCCATACCGCCGGGTGATTGGAGTTGGCGCTTTTGTGTTGGTTTTAGCTCACACCGCTTGGGCGCTAGAACACTCTTTTAACTGGAATCTGCAAGGCATACTATTTTTGTTGCCTGCCAATCAAATCGGCTTGTGGGCGGGAATCCTGGCAGCGGGATTGGTGGCTCCGGCAGCCTTTACGAGTTATAATCGCATCCAAAATTACTTAGGGAAGTATTGGCGACAAATCCATTTATTGACCGTTCCCGCTTTGCTGTTGTCGGCAATTCATATTGTGGTAATGAAAGTGCAGAATTTTGACTTTGGTCACTGGACGCTAGAAAATAAAGTGCGATCGCTGATCCTAGCAATCTTAGTATTAGGAACCCTATTAATCAGAAGTCGCTGGATTTGGTCATGGTTTAATTTAGAGCAGTTTTATGTTGAACCGTTTAAGCGCTAATCAAGTTTTTTTAAACTCAATTCCCCGAATGATCGTTATAGGGATTTTCCTGTTCCCTGTTCCCTATTCCCTGTTTTCTTCTAATCCCGCCTTAGCTCATCAAGTAGAAGTGGCGGGAAATGTTGCCGGAATTTGGCATATTGAACCAGATCATAATCCTAAAGCGGGAGAACCTGCCCAAGTTTGGATTGCCCTAACTCGCCAAGGGGGTAAAATTGTGCCTTTAGAACAGGGCAATTGTCAGCTAGCAGTCTACTCTGAACCGCGTCAAGCCAAGGCGCTACCAGTATTGCAACCGACATTGAAAGCAGTGGCGGTGGAACAATATCAAGGAATTCCAGGGGCAGAGGTGATTTTTCCCCAGGCAGGCAGCTATGAATTGGAGTTGGATTGTCAACCGAAAACCAAAGGTGATTTTAAAGCCTTTCAAATGAAATATACCGTTGCAGTTGCACCGGGAACTGCCAAACAAGTAAGTGCTACTAGCAATGAATGGGGAATTTCTGGAGGAGTTAGCGCCATCTTCGAGAAATCCTACAGCCATTCGGGATCGAAAAGTTTTTAATGACCGTCAGACCATAAGAGTTTATGCCTTTGGTGCAAGCCGATCCGCGAGAATTGATATAGTCAAAAAGACTATGGGACTTTTTATGAAATGTGGGAGCAGTTTTCAATAGGCATTCCCAGGCAGAGCCTGGGAACGAGGAACGAGGAAATTTTCACTACAAAAGGCTCAAAACAGTTTCATCGCTATGGAGTTGGGGCAAGCGATCGCCTATACTATCTTTACTGCCAAAAT
The DNA here is from genome assembly GCA_936920195.1 of uncultured cyanobacterium. Lineage (GTDB taxonomy): Bacteria > Cyanobacteriota > Cyanobacteriia > Cyanobacteriales > FACHB-T130 > CAKZHE01. The sequence goes on from CAKZHE010000071.1 coordinate 26,806, forward strand.
CCACTGCTTCGGCAGGTAAACGTAGCAATCTTTGGGAACTGGTGAGCAGGGCAATTTCGGAATTTTCTGCCACCGCGATCATCCCTGCCAAAATATCAACTTTGTGGTTGAATCTCATCGCCTGAGTACCAAGATCGCCGCGATTTCCTAAGCGCATGGAATTCACCGATAAGCGCTTGGCATAACCAAATTGGGAAACTAATAATAGACTATCATCGGGTTGGAGAATGGCACAACCCACTAAATGCTGTTTTCCTCCTAATGGTAGCGCGGGCAAACCTTGGGCGGCTCGCCCCATCACAGGTAATTGCAAATCATTAATTTCAAACCGCAATAATCGTCCGCCAGAAGTAGCTAAAACCAGTTGCTGACGCTTTTTCCCCAACAGAGCATATTGCAAGCGTTCATCGTCTTTGCATTTGACTAATGTTAAACCCCGATTGGTCAGGCTAGTTAGTTCTAACAAGGGCAACCGTTTAATTTTACCTAATTGAGTCAATAAAATTAAATCGGCTTGGTCTAAGTTTTCTGGCAACCAGAATTGCGCCACAATCGGTTCAGCCGCTTCTTGGATAGAATTAGGCAACAAAGTAATTAGGGGCGTACCTTTGGAAGTGGCGGGAGTGGGAGGAATATCGGCAACTTTCAGGGGATAGGCTTTGCCACTACCGACAAAGATAACTACTTCGGAGTTGGTGGTAGTATCGGCGGTTTTTAAAACTAAATCCTCATGGCTTTTGCCATTATTGGCTTTGGTTTTCGCCTGGAGATTTTTGGTTTTTGAAAACCTTCTAGCATAACCTTTGTGGGTAAATTCCACAATGACTTCTTCTTCCACCGGAGGCGGAGTTAAAAGCAATGGTTCGGCTGGAGAAGCTGAAGGTTTAACTTTTTCCTGACGGCGTTCAGTTGGTTCTGCAACTTTGGCTTCTGTGGGAACAGATTTAGGTTTTTCCCGCGTTGCTTTGACTTTTACTAATCGAGTGCGCCGGGGATCGTTGTATTTGCGTTTGAGCGATCGCAAGTCTTTTTTTAATACTTTCAATAACTCCGTGCGATCGCCTAATAAAACCCGCCATTTAGCAATTTGTTCGCTTAACTGATTAAACTCTTCTTGTAAATGTTGTCTTTCCAATCCTGTCAACCGTCGCAGAGGCATAGCTAAGATGGCATCGGCTTGACGATCGCTAAAATTAAATCTTTCTTGAAATCTGGTTTTAGCCGTCGTGCCATCGGGAGCAGTTCTAAGCACTTCAATGATCCCATCCAATTGATTCAGCGCTAATAATAAACCTTCCACAATATGAATGCGCCGCTCTGCCTGAGCTAACTCATAACTATACAGACGAGTTAAAGTTTGTTCGCGAAAGTTCAAAAACTCCTGCAAAATCTCCCTAATCGTTAATTGCCGGGGCAAGCCATTTACCAAAGCTAGTAAAATTGCCCCGAAATTAGTTTGCAGAGCAGTTTGCCTGTATAATTGTTCCAGAATTTCCTGGGGATTGATATCTCGCTTTAATTCAATGACGACTCGGATACCATCGCGATCGCTTTCATCCCGCAAATCGGAAATGCCCTCAATTTTCCCCTGATTCACTAATTCGGCAATCTTCTCAATCCAAGCCGACTTATTCACCTGAAAAGGCAATTCCGTCACCACAATTGCCGAACGGCGGTGCTTACCTTTCACCACTGGCACATCTTCAATGGTGGCAACCCCGCGAATGGGAATGCTCCCCCGCCCCGTCGAATATGCTTCCTTAATCCCAGTCATTTCCAAGATTTCCCCCCCCGTAGGAAAATCGGGACCAGGAATCAATTCCCACAACTTTTCATCTGGTAAATCGGGACGATCGATTAAAGCAATTAAACCATCGACAATTTCCCCTAAATTGTGAGGAGGAATATTGGTTGCCATCCCCACCGCAATCCCGGAACAGCCATTCAGTAATAAAATCGGCAGTTGGGCAGGTAATACCGTCGGCTCCTGTTGAGAATTATCAAAATTGCCAATAAAATCAACCGTCGCTTCCCCAATTTCGCTTAACAAAACTTCATGGCTGAGGGGAGCCAAACGGGTTTCCGTGTAACGCATCGCCGCTGGCGGGTCATTATCCACCGACCCAAAATTACCATGTCCCGCCAACAGGGGATAGCGGCTAGAAAATTCCTGCACCATCCGCACCAAGGCATCGTAAACCGATTGGTCCCCGTGGGGGTGATATTTCCCTAAAACGTCTCCCACCACCCGCGCACATTTACGATAGGGACGATCTGGAGTCAATCCCAATTCGTGCATCGCATAGGCAATTCGCCTGTGGACTGGTTTTAAGCCATCGCGCACGTCTGGCAAGGCTCGCCCGACGATCACGCTCATGGCATATTCCAGATAGGACTGCTGCATCTCCGCATGGAGAGCGGTGGGAATAACTTGTCCTGTTGCCAACAGGTTTAACTGTTTTGCCATGAGTCTAGTGACCTTAACTGATAAGCTTTTGACTGAAGTAGAGTAGCGAGCGAGGGGTTCATTGGGAGGAATGTTAGCACTCAAACCACTATTTTGGCTGCGATCCCATGCAGAACTTAGGAACGAAAACAAAGTTGCGTCAGCTTTTGGGGCTTCGGTATCTCCCTTAAGTTAGTACATTAGCACTATTTGGCGAGATGGAGTCTAGGCTGTTCACTTTGTGAGTTTTTCGGCGATTTTGTTCATGCAATAACCATGTTTAAACTGGTTTGAACTGGTTGAACTGGTTCCTAGGCTCTGCCTGGGAACCGAGATCGAGAGGCTCTGCCTCGCTTGGTTATCATTCGAGGCAGAGCCTCTCATGGGCATTCCCAGGCAGAGCCTGGGAACGAGTAAAAAACGAGTAAAACGAGTAAAACGCGGAAAGTAAACAGTCTAGGTAGTAGCAAGTCTAGTCTAAAATTTTGTGTATAATAGAATGTTGGCCTGTACTAAGCCTGCTGTCTCCCCAGAATCAGCACCTTGAGTTCGTGTTCTGCCAAAGGCAACGCTAAGTATTTCTCATCTACCTTCCATCCCAGAACTGTTATGACCGATTCTATTCGCTTTTTGATGTGCGCTCCAGACCACTATGACGTGGATTATGTGATTAATCCGTGGATGGAGGGCAACATTCACAAATCATCCCGCGATCGCGCTGTGGAACAATGGCAGAAGTTACACTACATCATCAAAGACCGCGCGATTGTGGACTTGGTAGCCCCAGAAAAGGGTTGGCCTGATATGGTATTTACTGCCAATGCTGGTTTAGTATTGGGCAAAACGGTGGTTCTCAGTCGCTTCTACCACAAAGAACGGCAAGGGGAAGAACCATTCTTTCAAAAGTGGTTTGAGGATCAGGGCTATACTGTTTATACTCTCCCCAAGGATCTACCCTTTGAAGGGGCTGGGGATGCGCTACTCGACCGCGAAGGTCGATGGTTGTGGGCGGGATACGGTTTTCGGTCAGAATTGGATTCCCATGCCTATTTAGCCAAGTGGTTAGATATTGAAGTCATGTCCCTGCGGTTGATGGACGAGCGCTTCTATCATTTGGATACTTGTTTTTGTCCCCTCAGCGGCGGCTATTTGCTCTATTATCCTCCGGCTTTTGATTCCTACTCCAATCGATTGATTGAAATGCGGGTAGCATCAGAAAAGCGGATTGCGATCGCGGAAGCCGATGCGGTCAACTTTGCTTGTAATGCTGTTAATATTGGCAACATTGTCATTCTGAATAAGGCCAGCAGCGGGTTAAAACAGCGGTTGAAAGAGGCTGGATTTGAAGTTATTGAAACTCCTTTAACGGAATTTCTGAAAGCTGGCGGTGCAGCTAAATGTTTGACGTTGCGAGTAACGGAACCTCTGATTGGCGAACGTCACGCCAATGCTCCGGTAGAAAGTCGGACGGTGCAATTAGAAGGTCACTTACTTGATTCTGGCTTAATTAATCGCGCTCTAGATCGGATTTTGGAAGCGGGGGGTAGTTTCCAAGTCCTGAATTTCCAACTGGGAGAACAGAAACAAAGCACTTCTAAAGCAGATGTGAAAGTGTCGGCTCCTTCCCATGAAGTTATGGAGGCAATTCTCTCCCAATTGATTGATTTGGGAGCCGTGAATTTACCCCAGGATGAACGGGATGCCAAGTTGGAGCCAGTGGTTTTAAATGGAGTTGCGCCGGGTGATTTCTATGTGACCACGATTTATCCCACAGAAGTGCGGTTAAATGGGCAATGGGTGCGAATTAAGAATCAACGAATGGATGGAGCGATCGCCGTCAGTCAAACTCCGGAAGGTATAGTAGCTCGTTGTAAGCTGCTGCGGGATTTACAAGTGGGCGAGCAGGTAGTTGTAGACGTGCAAGGGATTCGCACAGTTAGAAAGACGGAATCCCGCGAACACCGCAATGCTCAGGAATTCAGCTTTATGTCCGCTGGGGTATCCAGCGAGCGGCGAGTAGAATTGGTGGTGGAACAAGTAGCTTGGGAACTGCGCCAAATTCGCGATCGCGGTGGCAAAGTGGTAGTAACGGCAGGTCCGGTCGTCATTCATACTGGTGGTGGTCAACACCTGGCGCAACTGATTCGGGAAGGCTATGTGCAAGCTTTGTTGGGCGGGAATGCGATCGCCGTTCACGACATGGAACAATCTATGTTGGGGACTTCCCTAGGAGTAGATATGAAACGCGGTGTCGCCGTGCGCGGTGGACACAGACACCATCTGAAGGTGATTAATACCGTCCGTCGTTATGGCAGTATTGCGAAAACTGTGGAAGCTGGGATTGTGCAAGGGGGTGTTTTATACGAATGCGTCCGGGCTGGGATACCCTTTTCTTTAGCAGGTTCCATTCGCGATGATGGTCCATTGCCAGATACCCAAATGGATTTAATTAAGGCTCAGGAAGAATATTCTCAGTTAATCCAAGGAGCCAACATGATTCTGATGTTGTCTTCCATGCTGCACTCGATTGGGGTGGGTAATATGACGGCTTCCGGGGTAAAAATGGTTTGCGTAGACATTAACCCGGCGGTGGTGACAAAATTAAGCGATCGCGGTTCAGTAGAATCTGTAGGTGTAGTTACAGATGTGGGTTTATTCCTCAGTTTGTTAATTCAGCAATTGGATAAACTCACCAGTCGCTACCAGATTGCCCAAGTTGGGGAATAGGAAATTAGGGGATAAATTAATTAGTTTATTCCCTATTCTTCCCAATTGCGATAATGCTATTCAAGAATTAACCGCACCGCCCCCGTCAATAGATACTCAATCCGTCAGTATTTGGCAGTGGCTAAAAATCCAGTGGCATCGTTGTTGGCAATGGTGGTTGCGGCACTTCTGGCAGCGGTAATTTAGTCAATTGTAGGTTTGGTTGAGCGATCGCGGAGCGTGCCGCAGGCGTAACCCAACAAAGCACAATCAACCATCTAGATCGTCAGGGTTAATTCCCAGAATTCTCAGCCTTTCGGCAAGTCGTTGGGCTTTTTGTTCGGCTGCCTGTTTCGCTAACCGCTCTTGAGTAGCGATCGCTTCTGCCTCTTGTTTGGCTAAACGTTCTTGAGTGGCGATCGCTTCTGCCTCTTGTTTCGCCAATCGTTCTTGCTGGGCAATCAGGCGCTCTTGGGTGGCAATCAGACGTTCTTGGGTGGCGATCGCTTCTGCATTCATCGCTCTTTCCTTCGCCGTCAAATAGCGATTTCCTGACTCATCATACCAATAGAGCCATTCCCGCTCCCAACCAATATGTTCGCCATTTTCATATCCCAGTGCCAATTCAATTTCTGGCAACCAAACTCGATTATTTTCACTTGGTAACAGTTCATATTTTTCTTCTATTAACCGATACACTTCCAATCTTTGTCTATTTTTAAACCGCCCTCTTCTGCCAGTCAAGGGATTGTAAATCGCATAATACAGAATCCCTAACGTTTGATAATCGGCTAACTTCTTCTGATATTCGCTGTTATATGTTTCCGAAACTACTTCCAAAAACAAAATCGGCATAATATCATTTTCTGCCCACCGCAAATAGCTCAACCTGCCTTTTTCTCCAGTATTATGTTTCACTCCCACTGCCAAAAATCCATCGGGAACTATTGCTGCTTCATCTGGGTTGTAATAAACCCCCATATCCACCCCAAAGTACCAATCATTCCGATTTGCCCAAATTAAGGCTAATAAACTGAGGAGAAGATTGGGAATGTCATTTTGTAACTGATTATCCACTGGCGTTTCGTCAGATGATGGCAATTCTTCAGCGGTGGGCAGAAGGCGATTTTTGTTGTAGGTGAGGTTAACCATAGCTTGTACAAGCAAGGTATTGGAATCAGACTGATGCTAGTAAAATTATACCATCTGCCAAATAAAACCAATGTCTATTTCAATACAGTTCAGCTAACTAAGTTCGTAGTTGGGCTTCAGCCCTAATCCGGAGAGGGCTAAAGCCCAACTACGAACTTTTGCGTTCTTTTATTTATGACCACCTACTTACTGAATTGAATTGTGACTTAACTGAACCGTATTGATGTCTATTTTACCGAATTAGGCCAAGTAATAGTTGGGTCTTTGGCTAGTTGATTTGATACTTCATACGCACCATAGCGATTGAGGTGACTGGGATCGGAAAAGAAATTGTTTTTACTAGGCCATAACTGACTCAAATCTCGAAAAACCAAGCCTTTATTTCGGGAAATTTGCTGCATATTGCGCTGAAATTGACTTTCATATTTCATTCGCACTGGGTCTAAATATTCCTTGGTCAGCGGCATATTGACAAATACTAAGTTGACTTTATTGGTTTGTAAAAACTGCAAGGTTGAGGCCAAAGCAATATCCTGTTTTCCCACCATATCAAAGGATTCATAATCGCTGTCATAATCTCCCGTCACTTTGGCATACTGTTGATAGTAGTTGGGAGGATTGAATTGCATGGATAGGGGAAAAAAGCCATTTAATTCAATTTCTTCTTCACCAGTCAAATCTTCCTGCTGGGGTGAGGGCAGGGTAGATGGACTAGGTTCAGCTACTGAAGTTGGCGATGTCCAGTTGGTAAATTGTTCCCGCAATAAGGTTTGAAATTGATGACGTTCGGGATAGGCGAGGGAAATGGCAGCAATCAATTGATTTAACTTGCTATTAACAGCTTGATAGCTAATTGTTCCGGTAACAGGTGGGTCTTTTTTAACAGGTACAGATTTGGCTTTGGTAGCGGTGGGGTGAAAAGTTCCGGCGAGCAAGAGTTTATAACCGGGAGAAGCGGCGATCGCATTATAAGTTAAATCTACGCGACTGCTGTTAAAGGCTCGCGCTCCATCTGCCCAAATGATTAGTTTAGGCATTTGGGCAGGGGTTAAAATTCGCCGCAGCAATAAATCTACTACTTGGGCGGTAGCGCCATTAATCCCAAAGTTAAATATTTGGGGTTGGTGATATCCTTGGACTGCCAAAGCGGTTTGTAAGGCGGTAGGATCGATCCCCCGCATGGCACGGGAACTACCAACAATTAATACATCTGGCGGACCGCTAGTGTTGCAAATGTGTTGATAGAGGGCAAGTTTTTGATCTAATAATGGATTATTAAACGAAAAATCGGGCGATCGCTGCCATTTACGATCAAATCCTTTAATTTGGCTGCCTGTGTCAGATACCTTACTACCGCTTTCTTTGGTAAACCGCGAGGCATTAAAAACCTTACTGCGAGGGTTTTTCGTTTTTTCCAAAGAGATTTTCGGCAGTTCTGCTGGGGGTAAATCGGCAGTGGGGGGAAGTAGGTTCAGATCGACTTTGCTCTCTGGAATTTGGGGACGCAATAAATAATGGATTAACCAATCCGCTTGCACGACTAACAATAATCCCACAATTCCCCAAACCACAGCAACTTTCATGCTCTGAGATTGTCGCCCAGACTTTCTAACTGGTTGGGCAGAAGATCTCAAGGCTAAGTCTCTAATTTCAGTTGCCGGGACAAATAAATGGGAAGCACATAACCATTGCTGCCACGTCTTACCTACCCCAGCAAGTAACTGACGAACAGCGTCTGGACGTTCTGGAATGATTTCCGCTATTTGTAGTAAATCTTCGGGAGACTCTACTGGCAATTCCCGTTCTTGCCAAGTATCCGTAGGGGCAAATTCTGGGGTAGTTTCTACTACGGGACTGCGACTGACAAAATCCAGTCCATACTTCCATAAAGGGGCCGATTGTCCGCTGCACCGCCCATAAATTCGCACCCCAGCCACTGCTGGTAGGTGAAGTTGCTGGAGAAATCGAGCAATGCGGCTGCCAACTTGATTTTTGGGGGGACAAACTAGGGCATCTGTCATCACGTGCAGGAGATCCTGCTTGCGAGAAATCTGAATCCGAATGCCCCCAGTCGTTAATCGCCAATCTAAATCGGGATTGAGCAGGCGCTGAAGTAAAAATATTAAGGCTGATTGATCTCCCTGTTGGGCTAATTCTAAGGCAGGTACGGCGAGATCGGGATGAACGGCGGCGGGCAAGTTTAACCAATCAATCCACAAGGGTTTTTGTTGATGGGAAATCGCCCCGTAAATGGTGGCAGCTTGGATACCTTGGGGAGCTAGGGATTGTAATAGCTTGGTAATGACAGGCATTGCCAAGGACTTTTGGGGACTCTCCCCGCGATTGGTAGAGTGGCAAAAGAGATGCAATGTGGCATCTTTGAGGGAGGCGGCGACTTCTATTCCCGCCTCCTCTAGGGCTTGGTTCAATAATCGCGCGATCGCCTGCACGTCGCCCCATCTACCCCAATCTTGCAACATTTCCCCGGTGGGAGTCAAATCCACCCGCAACAGCCATTCTGGAGCCGCTTCTCCGGTGACTTGGCTCTTAATTGCCGCATCCCGAAACCCGGTTAATTGGAGATCTCGCAATCTTTGGGCAATGGGTTCGGCGAGTAGGGAGGGGTCAGGACTATAATCAGAATCGCAGATTGCCCAGAGGCGGCGTTCTGGGGGATGGGAACTATCCTGAGCGGGGAAAGTTTGGATAAAGACTTTGACGCTCACGCCCAAAGGACTGAGGGTTTCGCTCAGATAGCGGGCGATCGCTTCTGGTGCGCCGGAACGGGCTAAACTTTGACTGGAAACTACTAAAGCTTCTTCAGCGGTGACAGTATCAGCTTCTGTTGGGGGCGAACTGGGAAGCGGTGCGTTAGGATTAGGATATAGATCTGTCGGAGCAGTTGTTTCTAGGTTTTGGGGAGAGGGAAGTTCCGCGATCGCCCTTAGCGCTGGGCTTCGCCCAATCGCGCTTGTGTCCACAGGATGTTCTAATCCCTTAATCTGCTTGTCCAACTGGTGCAGATAAATCGACTTAATCCATTCCGCCTGCGGCTTGCCCGCAATCCGATTGTAGAGAAATACCTGATAAATGGGACGTTCGGGATTGGCAAAAAATGCCTTAGTTTCTCGATCTGCCCCCTTTAGTGCTTGAATAAACTTGGTGACAATGGCTTCAGATTCTAGACACCGGGAGCTTTCTAAGAGAATGTGTAGTTCATTGCCCCGCCACCGAGTTTGCAGGCGCACGCCCACCATCCCCATTGCCTGATAGATCCACTGAGCAATTGAGGATTGACGACCTGAAGGGGGGCGCTGATTGACATCCAACATTACCAACCTGTCACCTAATTTGTTGTTCGTTGTCTGTGCTTGTTGCTATTCTGACTTTAATTGCGAAAATTTGAAAGGCCAAGCCCTTTTCCTGTTTGCTTGTAAACTTTCTGTACAACCCCTATCCAATTCCGGATTGAATCTATAAAGTGGTTAAAAATTATGCCCCAGTTTTGGTTAAGTCTTAGCACCGCGCCCTTACTCCTAGGCATTCTGAGCGAGAAAGCTCTGGCTCAATGGCTGCAAACCGCAGGTGAAGCTAGTGAAGAAATATTACGAGGCGATCGCCTGCCGATTCTCCCCTTTCCCCATTCTTCCACCCCTAAATAGCAATTTTCTGGCCTAAAGGGATGGAAAACAGCCAAAATAACCGCCATAATGATGCAGTGCAGACAAGATGATAACAGAATTCTGCCCTTTTAGGTGTTTGCCGCAAGCGACTTCCTGGGAAAATCAAGCATAAAATAATCGGATGATCTTTTGTTGTTGAGCTAACAGGTTAATATGACTTCCCTACTCCACTCTTCCGATCAGGTGACAGTTCTATCTACATCCGACCTGTTTTTGCGCCATCGTCTTAAGGTGGTGGAGGATCTATGGGAATCTGTTCTCCAACAGGAATGCGGTCAAGAATTAGTCGATCTCCTCAAGAACCTACGCTCGATGTGTTCCCCAGAGGGACAAGCGACGGATTTTCCCGAAAAATCCTCGGTGCCTAAGCTGATTGAAAAACTTGACCTCAATGCCGCAATTCGGGCATCGCGAGCCTTTGCGCTCTACTTCCAGCTAATTAATATTGTTGAACAGCACTACGAGCAGCGGGCGCAACAACTATCCCGGCGAGTGACTGATATTAACAGAGAAGTCAGAGCGATCGCCCCGGAAAAATCCGAATCCCGCAAGCATCAAAATGGTAGTGCTGGCGAACAACGTCCCGAATCATCTCCCGGCGCAGAATTACTCGAAAAAAGCTGGCAGCAAGATCCCAACGCCCAACGAGATTCCGGCACTTTTAACTGGTTGTTTGCCCATTTACAGCGCCAAAATGTGCCGCCGCAGCAAATCCAGCGATTAATTGAAAATTTAGATATTCGCCTCGTCTTTACCGCCCACCCCACGGAAATTGTTCGGCACACCATCCGGGACAAACAGCGGCGGATTGCTCATCTCTTGGAACAGCTAGACCTGGCAGAGGAGGCATTTCGCGCCCTGGGAATGATGTCTTCCTGGGAATCCGAATCCTTGACAGAGCAACTAACGGAAGAAATTCGCCTCTGGTGGCGGACTGATGAACTGCATCAATTTAAACCAACGGTATTGGATGAAGTTGACTACACCCTGCATTACTTCCAAGAAGTATTATTTGATGCGATTCCGCAACTTTATCGCCGCCTAAAACAATCTTTGCAATTATCTTTTCCCTGGTTGCAACCACCGAAAAATAACTTTTGTCAATTCGGTTCCTGGGTAGGTTCAGATCGGGATGGCAATCCATCGGTTACACCCCAAATTACCTGGGAAACTGCTTGCTATCAGCGGGATTTGGTCTTGGAAAAATACCTGCACTCTGTCCGCCAACTAACAAGTTTACTAAGTTTGAGCTTGCACTGGAGTGCAGTTTTACCAGATTTACTGGAATCTCTAGAACAAGACCGCTCCCAAATGCCTAACGTTTACGATGATTTGTCGATTCGCTATCGCCAGGAACCCTATCGGCTAAAATTAGCTTATGTGGTGGCGCGGTTGGAAAATACTCGCGATCGCAATCGTCGTCTTTATAAAGGGGAACAATTACAACAAGATATTCCGGAAAAAAATCAACTCAGTATTTATAGATCTGGGGCAGATTTCTTGAAGGAGTTGCAGCTAATTCAGCGGAATTTGAAAGAAACGGGTTTAACTTGTAGCGACCTGGAAAATTTAATCTGTCAAGTGGAAATTTACGGGTTCAATTTAGCCCATTTAGATATCCGCCAAGAAAGTTCCCGCCACTCCGATACCATCAACGAAATAGTTGAATATCTGCAAATTCTTCCCGAACCCTATAAAGAGTTATCGGAAGCGCAGCGGACGTTATGGTTGGCAACAGAATTGCAGACGAGACGGCCTTTAATTCCCTCAGAATTGCCATTTTCGGAAAAAGCCAAAGAAACTATTGAAACTTTCCGAATGATGCGGCAATTACAGCACGAGTTTGGGCCAGAAATTTGCCAAACCTATGTAATTAGCATGAGCAATGAAGCCAGCGACATTCTAGAAGTGTTGCTGCTGGCAAAGGAAGCAGGATTGTACGATCCGGCGACGGGCATTGGAAGCTTAAAAGTTGTCCCTCTATTTGAAACCGTGGAAGACTTAAAACGCGCTCCCTCGGTGATGCGATCGCTGTTTGAATTGCCGTTATATCGAGCTTGTTTAGCTGGGGGTTATGAACAGTTCCAAGCAGCCCAAACCAATCAAGAAGGCAAAGCTGCTGATTTGCCCTTTTTCCCCGATGCTTCCTCGTTACAAGAAGTGATGTTGGGCTATTCTGACAGTAACAAAGATTCTGGTTTCCTCAGCAGTAATTGGGAAATTCACAAAGCCCAAAAAGCCCTGCAACAAATTGCCGAACAATACGGTGTGTGCTTGCGAATTTTCCACGGACGGGGGGGTTCTGTGGGACGGGGCGGCGGTCCAGCTTATGAGGCGATTTTAGCGCAACCTGGTCGGAGTATTAATGGCAAAATTAAGATTACTGAGCAAGGGGAGGTCTTAGCCTCCAAATATTCCCTGCCCGAATTAGCACTTTATCATTTGGAAACCGTTACTTCGGCAGTAATTAAGGCCAGTTTGCTGCGGACAGGATTTGATGATATTGAGCCTTGGAATGACATTATGGAAGAGTTGGCAGTGCGATCGCGCCAACACTACCGAGCATTGATTTACGAACAACCAGATTTCCTCGATTTCTTCCATAGCGTTACCCCAATTGAAGAAATTAGCCAATTGCAAATTAGTTCTCGTCCTTCCCGACGGGGTGGTAAAAAGGACTTTAGTAGTTTGCGAGCTATTCCTTGGGTATTTAGCTGGACGCAAAATCGCATTTTGTTACCAGCTTGGTACGGTGTAGGAACGGCATTGCAGGACTTTCTACAAGAGGAACCAGAGGAACATTTGAAATTACTGCGCTACTTTTATTTCAAATGGCCTTTCTTCAAGATGGCAATTTCTAAGGTAGAAATGACTCTGGCGAAAGTGGATTTGCAAATTGCCCAACACTACTTGCGGGAATTGTCATCACCAGAAGATTGCGATCGCTTTACCGCTTTATACGATCAAATTGCCCAAGAATTTTATCTTACCTGCGATTTAGTTCTATCGATTAGCGGCGATAAAAAACTCTTGGATAGCGATCCAGTTCTCCAACGTTCTGTACAGTTAAGAAATGGCACAATTGTTCCCCTAGGCTTCCTGCAAGTCTCCCTGTTAAAGCGGTTGCGCCAACACAGCAATATGAGTGCTTCTGGTGTTGTCCATTCCCGTTATAGCAAAGGGGAATTGTTGCGCGGGGCATTATTAACTATCAATGGGATTGCCGCTGGAATGCGGAATACGGGTTGATGAAAAAAGGGAATAGGGAATAGGGAGCAGAGCATTTAGATCTGCTGTCTATGCTTACTGCCTGGAGGTAACAATTCAAGATTTTGAATTTTGAATTGTTACCATAATCCAAAACGTTGCCGAAGGTAAGAACCGATGAAAGCGATCTGGAAGTTGACTTGAGGAACTTACAAATTACCGGACGCTGATGATAATTGTTAGTAATACTTCACCAATAACCAATCTATCGGCTATAGGGCAACTTCACCTATTACAACAACTTTATGGAGAAATAATTATACCGTCGGCTGTTTTTCAAGAATTAACCCAATGGGGAGATTCTATACCAGGAGCCAAAGAAGTAAAAGCATCTAATTGGATTCAAGTAAACCCCTTTACCAATATTCATTTAGTTCAAGAATTGATGACGGAATTCTATCAACGGATTCAGCAGCAACCAGATAAAGCCCAAGGTTTACGACAGGCGATGTTGATGACGATGAAAAAACATCCCCAACCAATATATTGGACAGCTTTTACTTTAATTGGCAAATCGCAGTAACTGGATAAAATAGGAGAAATACCAAAATTGAAAAATGAATAAGTTGTTTGCTCAGAAACGGATGCTGATTTGCACTTTTAGCGCCTTGACATCAGGGTTATTTGGTTTTTATGTCGGCGGACAAATCAGTGCGATCGCTCGCTCCCAACAATGTCAAAATCAAGCTTGGTTATTCCGAGATGCTTGCAAAACCTTGACTACCCCCGGTGCTTTTTGGCAAGGCAGTACCACTGGTTTGTGGGTAGGCACAATTCTCGGCGCTTTTATTGGTGGTACTTTCACTCGCCGTCTTGTCAAAGCAGAGGAGGAAACTCTGATTCTATCTTTGGATGACCGCGAAACCCTCCGTCGTCTGTTATTATTAATCGTAGCTAAGGTGAGTATTGCCGAACTTCAACCAGCCGTGAAAGATGCAGAATTGCTCTCTTTATTGGCAACAGCCAACCAACCCGAATTAACTGCTAAAGAAGTCCAACAATTGCTATTAAAATTGGGGTTTTCCCAACAGACAATTCTCCAAGCCGAGCAAGAATTAGCCACTACAGTAGAGGAATAGCCCCTGATAATGACTGCTCTTTTCCAAGTTGACAATTTACGAGTTGCCTATCCTCACAGTCGTCCTTCGGCAGGTAATTCTGGTTGGGCAGTAGATGGCGTTTCTTTTGTGCTGCAACCAGGGGAAAAATTAGGTTTGGTGGGGGAATCAGGATGTGGTAAATCAACTTTAGGGCGGGCAGCAATGCGGTTGTTACCACCCACTACTGAGATTACTGGACAAGTGAATTGGTTGGGAGAATCGGTATTTGATTTAACTTCGGCAGGGTTGCGAAAGTTTCGCGGGGAAGCAGTGGCGCTGATTTTTCAAGATCCCATGACAAGGTTAGATCCATTAATGACAATTGGAGAGCATTGTATTGAAACTCTGCAAGCTCATCAACCGCAACTTTCTCGCCAGCAAGCGAAACAAAAAGCGATTGAAACTTTGGAAATTGTCAAAATTCCGGCTAGTCGATGGGCGCAATATCCCCATGAGTTTAGCGGAGGAATGCGGCAAAGAGTAGCGATCGCCCTAGCTTTATTGCTCAATCCTAAAATGATTGTAGCCGATGAACCGACAACCAGTTTGGATGTGACTGTATCAGCGCAAATTTTGCAGGAGTTGACGCGGTTGTGCCGGGAAAGAGAAATGGCATTGTTGCTGATTTCTCACGATTTGGCAATGATTGGGGAATACTGCGATCGCATTGCCGTCATGTACCAAGGTAAGATGGTGGAAACTGGAGCGGCGCAAACAATTTTACAACAACCCCAGCACGAATATACGCGATCGCTTTTGGAAGCGGCTCTACATATTCAGGCAGTCAGTTCTTCGGAAGAAGATTCCCCGTTAGAAATTCCCAGTTCTCAACCTCCCCTATTACAGTTAACTGAGTTGCAGCAGCACTACAATTTAGAACGCAACTTTTTAGCGAAATTATTTGATAAGTCTGATACCACGATTAAAGCCGTTGACGGGATTAATTTAGAACTAGCGACAGGGGAAATTCTCGGTTTAGTGGGTGAATCGGGATGTGGCAAAAGTACCCTATCGCGCACTATCTTACAATTGATTCGGCCTACCAGTGGCAAAGTAGAATTTTTGGGACAGGATTTAACTCAATTATCTCGACAAACCTTGCGCTCCTACCGTCGGGAAATGCAGATGGTATTTCAAGATCCCCACGCTTGTTTAAACCCATTGATGAGGGTGGGAGAAAGCATTGCCGATCCTTTATTTATTCACAATTTGGCTACGCCTGAAGAGGCTAAAAAACAAGTTTTATCCATGTTAGAACGAGTGGGTTTAACACCAACCGAAGAGTATTATCAAAGGTTTCCCTCAGATTTATCAGGAGGACAACAACAACGGGTAGCGATCGCGCGAGCTTTAATTACTCGTCCCAAATTGTTGATTTGCGACGAACCTGTGAGTATGCTAGATGCTAGCGTGCAATCTCAAGTTTTGGAATTAATGTTGGAATTAAAACAGGAATTTAATCTGACATATTTATTCATTACCCATGATTTGTGGGTAGCGAGATTTTTCTGCGATCGCATTGCGGTAATGAATGCAGGTAAAATTGTGGAAATTGGGGCAACGCGAGACATTTTCACCAATCCGCAACATCCCTATACCCAAACTTTGTTAAAAGCGGCTCCCTTGTTAGCTTCCCAAAAGCTCTAATTCCTGATTACAAATTGTAGGTTGGGTTGTAACGACAGTGGAAACCCAACAATGAAGTTCAAAATTCAAAGTTCAAAATACAATTTTTAACTTTGACAGGACTTACGCATTTACTCCGCATATAGCGTTGATGGTGCGTTACGCTGTCGCTTTAGCGTTAGCCATGCCGATAGGCTATACACACCCTACTAATAGAGGCATTGCGTAAGTCCTGTTTGAATTGATAATTTTGAATTTTGAATTGATCAGTGGTTTGTTGGGTTTTGCTGTCGCGCAACCCAACCTACGATTATAATCAAGTTATTGATTTTTCATTCCTAAGTTTCGATGCGGATTTCCCTATTCCCTGTTTCTTTTCAATTCTATGTTCCCTAGTTTCCTACCTCCGGCTGTTAAAGAATTAACCGAACCCACATCAATTGCGTTGGCAGAAGAAATTGCTATTCAGCCGATGATAACGCCTCTCCGCCACCAACCCATTCCCACCACTTATGTCCATCAAGGGAGTGGAGGCACACCAATCCTGTTAATTCATGGTTTTGATAGTTCGGTGATGGAATTTCGCCGCCTTTTGCCTCTATTAGCAGCCAAAAATGAAGTTTGGGCAGTGGATTTATGGGGATTTGGATTTACGGAAAGATCGCCAGAAACTCCTGTAAATCCCGATACGATTAAAACCCATTTATATTCCTTTTGGAAAACCTTGATTGCTCAACCAGTAATTCTGGTGGGAACTTCTATGGGAGGCGCAGTAGCAATTGATTTTTGTTTGACTTATCCAGAAGCAGTGGAAAAGTTAGTTTTAATTGATAGTGCTGGCTTGGCAAAAGGGACAGCAATTAGTAAGTTTATGTTTCCACCTTTAGATTATTGGGCGGCAGAATTTTTACGCAATCCCAAAGTGCGCGATCGCATCGTTCAAACCAGTTTTAAAAACCCCAATTTGCTCTCTGCCGATGCCCAACTTTGCAGCAACTTACACCTAGAATTACCCCATTGGCATCAAGCCATTATTTCCTTTACCAAAAGTGGCGGTTATGGCTCTTTTCGCAGCCAATTGTCAGCCATTCAACAGCCGACATTGATTTTATGGGGAGATTCCGACCGAATTTTGGGCATTAAAGATGCCGAGCAGTTTAAAATGGCGATCGCCAATAGTCAACTAATTTGGATTGCCAATTGCGGACATTTACCACATTTAGAGCAACCGGAGACTGTTGCCCAACATATATTGCATATATCTATGATAGTATCGCTGTAGGATGAGAGAGCGCTGTTGGCGATCGCTTTTGGTGATGATGAGAGCGATCGCTTGATTAGGTTTTATTTTGTTGATGGTTCACGTAAGTGCGAAGAACGTTATTAATTATTGATTGATACCCTTTGCCTTGGCTTTTAAACCAGTCTAAAACATCACTATCCAAGCGAATAGACACAGCTTTTTTAGTTATCGGTGTTACCATTTTTGCGGTTTGCCAGAAGTTATCATCTAATTCGGGGATATCGGAGGTATCAATAGCAGAATCAGGAATATTTTGGATTTCTTCAAGTCGTTTGCGCGAGATACTCATAGTATTTCATCCTTTCTTTAGGTGTGGCTTTTCGGGCAGAAATAATGCGAATCGTGCCGTTTCTTTCTGTATGGGCTACAGTGACAATCACGAAATCTTGTATTGCTCCGATGCTGATTTCTCTAATTTCGTCATAGTCGAATCTTTCATCAATGGAAGTAAAGACTACTCCAAAGAAGATTTCTTGGGCTTCTTCAAAGCTAATGCCGTGTTTTTGCTGGTTTTGGCGGTTTTTGTTTTCGTCCCATTCAAATTCCATTGAGATTTCAATACATTTTGTATATATAATGAGCATTCCATCTCTGTTGGCGAGGATTGAAAATATAGACAAGCTCACCCGTTTCTGAATCCTCAAGTTTCTGCCGTGCGCCCTTCCGAAGCGAACAAGAAACACAAGCAAGGGCTAAATTTTCTGCGCTGGTTTCGCCACCTGCAACGACAGGAATAATGTGGTCGATGTGAAACGTGGCGACTTGACCGATCTGAGATATGCCACAATATTCACAGCGATTATTGGCTCGTTGAATCACCCATCGACGGAGCGCGGCGGTAATTTTTGTCATTGATGATTACTGAGTTATCCGTGTTGAACGTAACTGTAACAACGATAAAAATTCTACCAATTCTACCAATCCCTCGGCTTCCTGTTGTTCGGCTTGAGATAGAGTATAACCCTCGTCCTGAAGATCCAAGAGAGATTGCAAACGGGCTTGAACTGCTGGCGACAGTTGAAAGCGAGTGAGTTCCAGGGGGATTTCGACAATTTCTGGCATATATTATAGTTAGCCTTACTCTGTAATTCTGTGATTCTATTTTAGTAGTTTCAGGAGCGGGAAATATTCATAAGTTATGGTTGTAACTCCTGGCGCAAGCGATAAAGAATCGTGTTTGGTTCCACTTGACTTAAAATCTCTTTAATCACCGCATTGGCTCCTAATTCCCCCCAGGTACAACCCTGCTCCAAATATACTTGGGCGGCTCGCCCGACGGTATAAGCTCCATAACCGGAAATGGCTCCTTGGGCGATCGCTGTCCCAGCATAAGCAGTAAGATTGGTGGGATTGTCTCCGGTGGCGACGGCGGCGGCACTTTTGCCAAAACCTAAAAGGATACTGCTACTTAATTCCCCTAGGAGTAAACCCCCAGCACTAAGGACAATAGTTTTCCAAAGCTTCCCCACCTCATAACCCGTCATCGGCAAGCCGTAGAGCCGCGCCAAGGAGCGAATCAGCACCAAATCGGCGAGGGATGCTGCCAAAATATCCACAATGGCGATGGGATTGAGAGCCACTGCCAAGGCTTTATATTTGGCAAACTGCCAAATCAGCGCTTCGGCTTCCGCTTGGTGGAGGGTGACAGTTTTTTGAGCGATGCTGGCTTCCGCTTCCCTAGCTTGGACTAAAGCATTTAAAGCTAACAGCGATCGCCCTTCCCGATTTAACAATTCCCAAATCTTTTCTTGCAACTCTCCTACTTGGGGTGGTAGTTGCTCCCATTCATAGCTTACCTTACCATCCGCCCATTCTACTCGCACTTCTATCGGGGCAGGTTCCGCCGCCACCAGCACAATCTCAGCCGCCGAAAAGAGGGGGTTAGCCGCCAAATTTTCCCTACCTTCCGCTTTTTCCCGACTGCCGAGTTGTTGCAATTGTTGATAAATCGCTTGACGATCCTGTTCGGGATAGAGGTCAATTTTATTAAAGACCAAAATCATCGGTTTTTGCGCCCGTCGCAACTCGCACAAGGCGCGGTACTCGGTACGGGTGATGTCGCCAGCAATCACAAACAGAATTAAATCCGCTTGTCGTGCCACTTCCTGCGCCATTTCCGCTCGCACTTGTCCATGAATTTCATCCAATCCCGGCGTGTCAATTAACTCAATCTGCACGGGATGACGATCTTCTGGAGAGTCGGCGGGAGCAACGGTCCAGCGCACGGAGCGGGGCCATTGGGTGACACCGTTTAAAGGACCAGTCGGCAGGACTTTTTCCCCCAACAAAGCGTTTAAAACGGCGGATTTGCCCCGACTGACTAACCCAAAGGTGGCAATCCGAATTACCCCCCGATCGAGTTTTTCTAAAACTGAGTTTAAAATATCTAGTTCCGGTTTGAGCGTTCCAATGCTTTTTGTCCCTGTTTTTGCCGACTTTAAAGGCGAATAGCGACGCTCGCCCCAGTGTCCATACCAGGATAGCGTTTGGCGGAGACTGGCGATCGCGCGGTTAAAATGGGCTTCTTGCTGGCGGTGGCGCTCCCAACCAGCAGTTAACCAATTGGGGGTGGAGGGTGGATGGCTCAAGGTTAGACTAAGTAATGGCAGGGAATGAATCTATTATCTAAAATTTATTGAGTGCGATCGCAAGGAGTCCTCAGTGTCATTGATTGAAAACTTCGATGAAGTCCTGCTCCACCAGTTTATGCGTTTAGTTGCCCAGCGGACAGGTTTGCACATTCGCCACCAGGATAGGGAAGGCTTTGCCAAAAAAATCTGGTCTAGAAGTAAATTACTGAAATTTTCCCTGGAAACCTATTATCAGTTTTTAGAAACCAATTCTCCCAAAACTGAACAGGAATGGCAAGAACTTGCCCCCTTAATTACTACCGGAGAAAGTTATTTATTTCGCGATCGCGGACAGTTTACCATTTTGCGCGATCGCCTCTTACCAGAATTAATTGCCAAACATCGCAATATTCGGAGTTTGCGAATTTGGAGCGCTGGTTGTTCTACCGGAGAAGAACCCTATTCCATTGCCATTGTTCTCAAAGAATTAATTCCTGACATTGACAAATGGAATATTTTTATTTTAGGCACAGACATCAATCCCGAAGCCATTAATAAAGCTCAACAGGGGATTTATAATGCTTGGTCATTTCGGCTAGTAGATCCAGAAATTCAAAAGCGGCATTTCCATGCCGGGAAAGAAGAATGGCAACTTGATCAAAAGATTCGCAAAATGGTCACATTCCGTTGCGGTAACTTAGTCAAAGACCCTTTTGATAGTCAGAGTTCCGATATTTATGGACTGGATTTGATTATTTGTCGGAATGTCTTTGTTTACTTTGAAACCCAGGCGATCGCCCAAGTATTGAAAAAATTTTACCATGTCCTCAAACCCGGAGGTTATTTCATTGCTGGTCATGCCGAAATTCACGGACAACACCTTAGTGCTTGGCAGCACAGAGTTTTTCCCGAATCAGTTGTTTATCAGCGGGGCGAAAATTCCCTAGCAAGTAATGGCAATCATGGCGAAGTTTATCAATCCCCAGTTTTAGATTGGCAATCTCAACCCGCCCCGACAAAAATCAAGTTATCTGCCACTTCAGTAGCATCTCCCCCAGTTAATAGCATTTCCTTGCCAGAAACCAAAATTAATTCCGGACTTAATTGGCGAGCAATTCCTGTTCCTGAGCCAACCCCCGCCGCTCAACCAAACCTCCAATTAATTTGGCAAGAAGCACAAACCCTGTTTCAAAAAAAACAATATACTCAAGCACTGCAAAAAACTGACCAATTATTAGAATGTCATCCCCAGCATTTTGATGCTTGCTATCTCAAAGCTCAATTGCACGCTAACTTAGGAGAATACGACCAAGCCGTGCAATCTTGCCAGCAGGGAATTCAACTCAATTCCCTAGCAGCCGAACCCCATTACTTACTGGCACATATTGCCGAAGAGCAAGGGAATATCGAAGCCGCTAAACAGCTATTTAAAAGAGCAATTTATTTAGATTCCAGCCATGTTTTGGCTTACTTGCATCTGGGCTTTATCTACGAAAATGAAGCAGATAAATCTAGAGCCGAAAGAATGCGAATCACTGCTTTGAAAATTTTGCAGACATTGCCACCAGAATTTTCTATCGATCGCCAAGCCAATTTGACAGCAGGCGAATTAATAGTACAGGTTAAAAAACTTTTAAAAGCTGGGGTTTAAAGCCAATGGAATTTCAACCATACTTAATTTTTAGGTTAGGCACTTCTATTTATGGCTTAGATGCCCTAGCTGTGCAAGAAATTTTCTTTTTACCAGAATTAATCCCCATTGTTGAAGCTCCCCAGGATATTGTGGGGATGATTAATCTGCGGGGGGAAATTCTGCCTGTGATGGATCTCAACCGCCGTTTAGGACAACCCCATCAAGAATATTCTCTGACCGATAGTATCATTGTGTTAGAGAAAAAAGGTTGGCGAATTGGCATCGCAGTGCAACAGGTTGATGAAGTCCAAAATATTGACTTGAATGACATCAAAACCGATCTTTCTTATGGCAGAAATGCCAGAAATCAACAGGCAGAAAAATCGGCAACTCAGCAATATTTTTTAGCTGGAGTGGCGAAATTAGAAGATAATTTGATTTTGTTGCTAGACTGCGATCGCCTACTCCAAGATTCCGCTCCAGTTTCTGACTTAGTGGCAGATAGCATTACTGACAGTCATAAAGCTGCTAATTCCAATCTATTTTCCCATATTACCCCTGAAGAAAGAGCTATTTTTCGAGAACGGGCTAAAAACCTAATACTTTCGACCGAAACTCAAGATTTTGCTGGTTTAATTCCCCTAGCAGTAATTGGTTTAAATGGCGAATATTTTGGCCTAGATCTCAAAAATGTTCGCGAATTTACTGACATTCGCAAAGTTACTCCCATTCCCTGTTGTCCTCCCCATATTGTCGGTAATATGAACCTGCGGGGGGAAATTGTCACCTTAGTTGATATTCGCCGCGCTTTGAATTTAGAACCCAAAAATGCCAGCAATTCCTCGAAAGCAATGGTGATCAAAATTGACGAATTAGTCGCTGGGATTACCGTTGATGAAGTCCTAGATGTGATGTATGTCAATCCCTCAGAAATTAAGTCCGTACCGACAGCCATTCATGCGTTCGCAGACGAGTATTTACGAGGAACAGCACCCTATCGAGAAAAAATGATGGGCATCCTAGATTTGCCAGAAATTTTAACTACTGGACAAATGAATGTGAATGAAGAAATTTAAATGCAATGTTTAAAATGGCTAATTAATAAATCGGCGTTGCTCAATCATTCCGTTATCAAGCAACGCCTGAAATTCAATATCAGACAGCTTACTTTTTAATGAGCCGCGCCTCCTTAATCATGGCTACCAGGGTATGATGTGCGTCCTCGGCATTAGCCAGGGTATGATTGAATAACACCCGTAGGGGCAGAGGCGTACCATCAACTTGCGCTTGCAAATTCATCCCCTCTGCATCAATGGAGAGCATTTTGGCAGCAGTGGCAGCCGGAGCATTACCAAAGGCTTGGGCGTAAATCAAAACTGCATCTGCATGATCTTCATTCATGTGTTTGCAGATGCGATCGCTGATTTCTGTAGTAAACTCTTCTGACATGATGGCACTCCTCAGTTTTTCCATTTAGCAATTCACTATGGCATGAATGGTGCAATCGTGGCGGCAATGTTGAAAAGCACACCTTTAGGGACGAATGCCATTCGCCCCTACTAGAATATATTCTATTTTCGTACCTCATCTATTTGAGAACTGCTATAGATCAATATTGATTTAAGATAATTGGGACTTTAGGTCAGTCCCGCTGATGATTTAGATTCCTGCTGTTGGAGAGCTAGACGTTCGGCTCGCTGGCGATGTAAAATCCCTAGAGGACTGTTCTGATAATCTTCCTCCAATTTAGCATTTAGCTTGTCTAAATCAGCAATCAGCACATCCCATCGCTGGCAAATTTCCTTCAATTTGGCAATGTGACGCGCTCTAGTTTCAGCATCAGGGATTTTGGGTTGTTCGATCATGACAAATTAAAGTCTCTCTTAATTTCTCTAACCGTGGCATCTGTTGCCCCTTGTCCTCAATAATCCCAATGCGGAATTTGCTCAAACGGCTTATCACCAAAGTCTACTATGGCAAATCTTCAGGATTAAGCACTCCGCAAAGCTACAATGGGATCGAGTTTAGCAGCTTGACGGGCGGGAACAACGCCAAAAAATAACCCAATGCCTCCAGAAACCCCCACTGCCATCAAAATTGCAATCGGAGAAATGCCAGCTTTGAGGGGAGTGACAGCACTGATTAAGAAAATGCCACTAATTCCTAATAAAGTTCCCACCAAGCCGCCAGCCGCCGAGAGAATAATCGCTTCAATTAGAAATTGAATCAGGATGTCTTTTTCCTGAGCGCCGATGGCTTTGCGAAGACCAATTTCCTGAGTTCGTTCGGTGACAGAAACCAGCATAATATTCATTACTCCAATGCCGCCGACTAAGAGGGAAATTGCGGCGATCGCTGCTAACATTAAAGTCAAGGCTCCGGTAATTGTCCCGACAATTTGCAGAATATCTTTTTGATTGCGGACAGTAAAATCGTCTTCCCCAGTAATTTTGTGCCGCAAGCGCAATAAATTGGCAATTTGAAATTCAGCGGCGGCTAAACTTTCCGTATCCTTTGCCGAAACGGAAATAAAGGAAACTTCTAAACCGTAGGGAGACGTTCTGCCCATAATCCGGTTGCCCATAGTCGTAATCGGTAGAAAAACGGTATCATCTTGATTGCTCCCCAAGAATGATCCTTTGGGTTCCATCACCCCAATCACCGAAAAACTGACATTTTTAATTCTGATTTTTTTACCAATGGGATTGGTATCTCCAAAAAATTTGGTAACTAAATCAGGTCCTAAAACCGCCACTTGATTGTTGCTCTTAATATCCAGTTCGCTAAAAAATCTCCCTTTGGCAATATCAAAGCTGCGGACAGTTAAGAATTCTGGAGTTGTGCCAATTAACTGCGTATTACTATTTTTATTGCTATAAGTCACCGCTTGACGAGTTTGGATTTGGGGAGCCACTTCTTTCAGAGAAGGGACTTGAGTTGCCAGAGCTTTAGCATCTTCTAAAACTAGGGTTTTGGGAACATCTCGATTTCTTTGAGCGTTCTGATTGCCCGGAATCACAAATAACACATTTGGGCCTAGGGATTCAAATTGTTCGGAAGCTAGTTTTTGCGCCCCTTGTCCCAAACCTACCATCGCAATAACAGAGGCATTACCAATAATAATCCCCAACATGGTGAGACTACTTCTCATTTTATTGGCGACTAAGGTTTTCGCCGCCATTTTGACACTTTCAGATAGGGATAAGCCCGATCCTAGGGGCAGGGGGGGGAGCGTTAGTTGCTGGGGCGGAGGAGGGAGAGTTGAGGATTTCTTCATTAGCTACCTTCTTTGGGTTTCTGGTCTTTGGGTAAGTCAATAAAGACGCGATCGCCTTCATTTAAACCGTCTAAAACTTGAGTTTGATCTTGCACGCTGGAACCAATAGTTACAGCCTTAAATTTAGGTTGATTATCGCTATCGACAATCATCACCCCAGTCTTGCCCTTTTCGGTGACAATAGCGACAGTAGGAACTACTAAAGCATTATCTACTTCTTTGCCCAAAAAGGTTAAATCTACGTTCATTCCCGATCGTAAATCTTTGCCATCATCTAAAGATACCCGGACTTGAAAAGAAGTCACGCTTTGGTCAACCACAGCTTCCGGCGAGACTAACCGAACTTTGCCCGGAAAGTCTTTATCGGGATAGGCATCAGCCACAATTTTTACTGGTTGCCCAGGGATAATTTGCCCAATATCTACTTCCGGAACTTTAGCCAGAACTTCTAAACCTTTGGCGATCGCTACAATGGAAGTGGAAGTTGCCGAAGCCGTACTAGAAGCCGTAGTTGTGGGGGTAACAAATGCGCCCTCGCTAGAATATTTCTGAGTCACAACTCCCGAAAAAGGAGCGCGAATAATCGTATTTTCCAACTGTTCTTGAATTACTTGCACTTGCCCTTGCGCCGCCACCACCGCCGCTCGCAATTGGGCAATTTGTTCCGAGCGAGTGCCATTTTGCAACTGTCGGAGAGATTGCCGCGCCTCTTCCGCCGCTGCTCGCAGTTGGGCAACCTGTTCGATTCGCCCTCCCTGTTGAGCTTGGCGCAACCGCTGTTGCGCTTCCCGCAAATTGGCTTCGGCGGTATTGTTATCGGCTTTTGCTTCCGCCAATTTATCCAAAGTTACCGCTCCCTGTTTCGTCAGAGATTCATAATCTCTCAGCCGTTCTTGACTCAATCGCACTCGCCCAAGGGCCGAATCCACCTGCGCTTGGGCTTGGGCAATCTCCTCTGGACGGCCTCTCTGTGCCTCGGCAAGACGGGCTTGGGCTTGGGCGAGGCGAGCGCTGGCTTGGGCAATTTCCTCTGGACGGCTGCCATTAGCGGCCTCAGCCAGACGCGCCTGAGCTTGGGCAACATTGGCTCTAGCTTGAATTAGTTGGGCTTCAATATCTGCATTATCCATTTGGGCAATTAACTGTCCCTGTTGGACGCGATCGCCCTGCTCAACGTACAATTTGGATAGGCGACCGGAGGTTTTGGGACTGAGGTTCACCGTCTGGACGGGAACTACCGTACCGCTGGCAGTAATCTGCAACTGCAAAGTTTGTGCCTTCACCTGGACGGTAAGTTTCTCTAAATTAACTGCTGGTTTAGAACGATTTAGGGCGAAGTAGGTCGTCCCACCAATCGCTAAAATGCTAGCAGCGATCGCCCCAATAATCCAGGGAGTAGGGTTTTTAACTTTACCGATAATTGGAAATTCCATCGATTCAGTCTTAAAATTTGAAGGGGCGACAACAAGGAAATTTTTTCGCGGGCAACCTAGGGTAACATCAGTAATGTCCGTGGTTCGGAAACTTTGTATTCCCCCTGATTGAGCTATCTCGATCTTAATTATAGTTCGCTTCAAGATTATTGGTGTACCTCACCAAATCGAGAACCGCCATAATAGGCTGATAACAAGATACCTTATGAACCTGAAATTGTTTGACCAACCTGTTTTCCAGGCGATTTGGTTTCGCAAGGCGACAGCGATCGCTTTAATTAGTATGATCTCTGGTTGTGCGATCGCGCCTAAAACTGCGCCCCAAACTACATCACCTTCCCCAGATTCTTCCCCCCACTCAAATATGATGGATCATAGCAGCATGATGGACTTGGGTCCAGCCGATGCTGATTACGATCTCCGTTTCATTGATGCCATGATTCCTCACCATCAAGGAGCCGTCATCATGGCCAAAGATGTTTGGCAAAAATCCCCGCGAGCCGAACTGAAAAAACTGGCGACGGGAATTATCAGCGCCCAAAATCAAGAAATTACCCAGATGCAGCAATGGCGGCAATCATGGTATCCCAAAGCGCCAAATAAACCTATGGCTTGGCATTCTCCCATGAATCAGATGATGGAAATGCCTCCTAATCAAGTTCAAGCAATGCGAATGGAAATGGATTTGGGAACTGCTGATGCTAACTACGATCTGCGGTTTATTAATGCTATGATTCCCCACCATCAAGGGGCAATTGTGATGGCAAAGGATGTTTTACAAAAATCGCAGCGTCCAGAAATACAGAAATTAGCCCAGGATATTCTCAGTTCTCAACAGGCAGAAATTGAACAAATGAAACAGTGGCGAAAATCTTGGTATAACAATTGACATACTCCCCTGAGAAAAGGCACAGGGATTCTAAGGTCGAACAGCAATTGCAGGCATTAGCCCGTCTGACATCACCTAACTTAGCGGTTGATGTCCCAACCGCACAAATATTTCTAGCCGCGTTTTCATCCCGACCATTGACTGATTGACAGGATGGACAACGCCATTCTCTTACCGATAAATCTAAACTGGATAAAACATGACCGCAGTGCGAACAAGTTTTATGCGACGGTTAGTCACCTCCTCATATTTCCGAACCAGGTGTTTTCGGGCTTGTTCTCGATTGTTTGAGCCTATTTGTTTCTGAGAATGTTGTTGACTGGCTTTCTTAATGGCCTTGGTAGTACCGTTTGTGGAGTGCTATACAAAGCGATCGCTTGACATTCAAGACAGTCGCTACCTATGATTCACAACTACTATTTTGACTTCCCTTTGCGTCCTTTGCGCTCCCTTTGCGTCCTTTGCGTTAAAAAAAAATCATTGATAAGAGGATATTGGCTATCACGCTATTGTCCCACCAACCCACCAGCAGCAGACAATGGACGTTAAAGTTGCCGTTTGAGCAATAACTACCCCTGTTGGACGCGATCGCCCTATTCAACCTACAATTTAGATAGGCGACTGGAGGTTTGAATGAGCGAGCTAAGTAATGTTGAAGTAGTTAAGCAAATCTATGCGGCCTTTGGACGGGGCGATATCTCTGGAATCGTCAATGCTCTAGCCGATGATGTGGAATGGGAAACTCCCGCTCCCGGCGGAGATATTCCTATCGGTGGTCGGTGTCGAGGTCGTCAAGAAGTAGAAGACTTCTTTGTTCGTCTGGGGCAGTATTCCGAAATGCACCATTTTGAGCCGCAAGACTTTATTGCTCAGGGTGATAAAGTTGTAGTCTTGGGGCGGTATCGGGAGTTTGCCAAAAATACAGGCCGGAGCTTTGAGCTTGATTGGGCGATGGCTTGGACTTTCCAGAATGGTAAAGTGACGAAATTCCGGGAATATTCAGATTCCCTCCCGATGGCGATCGCCTTTGGTGTTATTTAGCTATTAATTGTTGAGGCTGTACCGTGCCGAAATTGACTTCTGTATTATCTTTTGTTGTCCTTGGTCTATTTAGCTTGCCAGCACCAGTTTTTGCCCAAGCGCTGATGCCCTATGCCCTGCAACCAGATGCCGCTGACTTGGAACAGCAGGGGTTGAGTTTAGCTCAAGATGCTGTGCAATTGGCCCGCTTCCAGCAGGTGGAGATGGCACTATCGAGGGCGCAATTGGCCACCCAGCTAGCCCCGAAAAAGTTTGAAACTTGGTTTTTGCTGGGTAGTTTATATGTGCAAACCAAGGAAATTGATAAGGGAATTGAGAGTTTGCAAAAAGCTAAATCTTTAGCTCCCAATAACGAAGGCATTCTGTTTACCTTGGGTTCGGCATATTTTCAAAAAAGCGATTATAATCAGGCCGTCACTTTAATTCAAACTGGGTTAAAAATTAAACCCGATGTGCCGGAAGCCCTGTTTGATTTGGGGAATGCTTATTTCCGCTTAGGCAGATTATCCGATGCGATCGCCCAATATGACAAAGCAGTAAAATCGGAAGCAAAATTCTGGCCTGCCATCAATAATACTGGTTTGGTCAAGTACGAACAGGGCGATGTAGATGGGGCGATCAAAGATTGGCGCAGCGCCCTACAACTGGGAAAAAATGAACCAGAACCAGAATTAGCCTTGGCAGTCGCTTTGTATGCTAAAGGCGACCAAGAACAAGGGTTAAGATTAGGGGAAGCTGCCCTGAAAAAGGATGCTCGCTACGGGGATTTGAAATTTTTGGAAGAAAATCTTTGGGGCGATCGCTTGCGGGCAGAAACCAAAAAATTCCTAGAAATTCCCCGAATTCAAGCGATTATTGCCGATGCCAAAGACCAACTGCCAGTCCAGAAAACCACGCCTCAATAGTCGGGATTGGGGATTTTCCCCAATGACTAATCCTTGGGCAGCAGCGACATAATTTTTTCGACAAACTCCTGGTGGTCAACTACAGGTTTGGAGATATATTCGTCTGCCCCACTTTGCTTAAGGAAATTTTCGCGATCGCCTTCCATCGCATGGGCGGTAACTAAGATAATTGGTAAACTAGCCGTTTCGGGATTGCCCTTTAATAATTGGGTAATTTTAATCCCATCTACTCCTCGGCCTTCATAAACGCTATGGGCTAGAGAAACATCCATCAAGATGATATCTGCTTCTTTGGCCTTGGCAATTTTAATCACTTCTTCGACATTTTCTGTATGCTTGACTCCTAAGCCCCCCCGCTTGCTTAAAATTTTGGAAAAAACCCGCGCATTGATCGGGTCATCTTCTACAATCAGAACAGTTTTCATAAAGTCTTTCCCTTGGCTGGCTAATTGGGCAATTGAATCAAATCAAAATATCCACGGTTTAACATTTGTTGGTCAGCAGCCTCTTAACAGTTCAGTTTTGATCGTAATTCCATGTCACAAGTCACAATCGAATCAATCCTACAAGAAAAACGGTTATTTCCGCCGTCGGCTGAATTTTCTCAAAGCGCTCATATCAAGAGTTTGGCAGAATATCAGCAAATTTGCGCCCGCGCCCAAGCTGACCCCCAGAAATTCTGGGCAGAACTAGCAGAACAAGAGTTGCACTGGTTCCAGAAGTGGACAACGGTGCTGGACTGGCAGCCACCCTTTGCTAAGTGGTTTGAGGGAGGCAAAATTAATATTTCCTACAACTGCCTAGACCGCCATTTAGCAACTTGGCGGAAAAATAAAGCGGCCTTGATTTGGGAAGGAGAACCAGGAGACTCTCGCACCCTAACTTATGCCCAACTCCATCGGGAAGTTTGCCAAATGGCAAATGTCCTGAAACAGCTAGGAGTACAAAAAGGCGATCGCGTCGGCATCTATTTGCCTATGATTCCAGAAGCCGCGATCGCTATGTTAGCCTGTGCCAGAATTGGCGCAGCCCATACCGTAGTTTTCGGGGGGTTCAGTGCGGAAGCTTTGCGCGATCGCCTAGTTGACGGACAAGCTAAATTAGTGATTACCGCTGATGGGGGTTGGCGTAAGGATACCGCCGTTCCTCTCAAAGCCCAAGTAGATAAAGCCCTCGCCGATGGCAGCGTCCCCACCGTTAAAGATGTCCTAGTTGTCCGCCGCACTGCCCAACAAATCCAGATGGAACCGGGACGGGATCATTGGTGGCATGACCTCCAACAAGGGGTTTCTGCTAACTGTCCCGCCGAACCAATGGACAGCGAAGACCTGTTATTT
Organism: uncultured cyanobacterium; assembly: GCA_936920195.1. Taxonomy (GTDB): domain Bacteria; phylum Cyanobacteriota; class Cyanobacteriia; order Cyanobacteriales; family FACHB-T130; genus CAKZHE01. The sequence continues at coordinate 57,174 of CAKZHE010000071.1, forward strand.
ATCCTTTACACCTCTGGTAGCACCGGAAAACCGAAAGGTGTAGTGCATACCACCGCTGGTTACAACCTCTATACCCACATTACTACCAAGTGGATTTTTGACCTGCAAGATACCGATGTTTATTGGTGTACTGCCGATATTGGTTGGATTACAGGTCACAGTTACATCGTTTATGGTCCCCTATCCAACGGCGCTACTACCTTGATGTATGAAGGTGCGCCTCGCCCCTCCAATCCCGGTTGTATGTGGGATGTGATTGAAAAACATGGGGTGAACATTTTCTACACCGCTCCCACCGCCATCAGAGCTTTTATCAAAATGGGCGAACACTTGCCCAATGCTCGCAACCTCTCTTCCCTGCGTCTCCTGGGAACCGTCGGCGAACCGATTAACCCGGAAGCTTGGATGTGGTACTACCGGATTATTGGCGGCGAACGTTGTCCGATTGTGGATACTTGGTGGCAGACGGAAACTGGGGGGATTATGGTGACACCGTTACCAGGTGCGATCGCCACTAAACCTGGTTCCGCAACTCTACCTTTCCCTGGCATTATCGCCGATGTGGTCGATCTGGAGGGCAATAACGTCCCTGCCAACGAAGGCGGCTATTTGGCAGTCCGTCACCCTTGGCCTGGAATGATGCGGACAGTTTTTGGCGATCCCGATCGTTTTCGCCGCACCTATTGGGAGCATATCCCCCCCAAAGATGGTCAATACACCTACTTTGCTGGCGATGGAGCGCGGCGGGATGAAGATGGTTATTTCTGGGTGATGGGGCGCGTAGATGATGTAATTAACGTGGCGGGACATCGCCTCGGAACGATGGAAATTGAATCGGCTTTGGTTTCTCACCCGGCAGTGGCAGAAGCGGCGGTAGTGGGCAAACCCGACGACCTCAAGGGGGAAGAAATCGTGGCCTTTGTCACCTTAGAAGGAACCTTTGATCCCAGTGAAGAGTTAAATAAGGAACTGAAAAAGCACGTCGTTCAAGAAATTGGCGCGATCGCCCGTCCCGGTGAAATCCGATTTACCGAAGCTTTACCCAAAACTCGTTCTGGGAAAATTATGCGCCGATTACTGCGATCGCTCGCCTCCGGACAAGAAGTTTCTGGGGATACTTCCACTTTAGAAGACCGCAGCGTGTTGGACAAACTCCGCGAAGGAACCTAACGAAAAAAGGACTTACGCCAGCCTAAACAGAATGACAGCATCTCCTTAGTTTGGCGTAAGTCCCAATCAAAATATTTTTATAGCTTTCCGCAGGTGAAAAATGCCAACAATAACATTAACTAACGAGCAAGTCCTTGATTTGGTCAAACAATTACCAAATGACCAGCAAATAGAAATATTCAAATTTTTAATCTTTCAGCAGTGGGGAAAGTGGGAATCTCTGTCTAGTTATGGTGCCGATCGAGTCAGATTAACAGCCAGAGAGCGGGGTTATGACTGGGATGGCATGAATGAGGAAGAGCGGGAAACCTTAATTGATGAAATAGTGCATGAAAAATTGTGAAATATATCGTTGTTTTCGATACCAATATTTTGCTCTCTGCTTTGTTTTCTCAAAACAGCAATCCATTTCGATGTTTAGCACTAGCAAAAATTGGAAAAATAGAATCCGTCACTTGCCAGGAAATATTGGATGAGTTTTCTGAAAAATTACTGCTCAAGTTCAAATTTTCTGAAGAAAAGACACAAATAGCTATTGAGGAGATAAGACAATTTTCTCGTCTAGTAGAAATTTCTAAACAACTTATGGTAGTTCCCGAAGATCCAGATGATGACATGATTGTAGAATGCGCTGTAGCTGGAAATGCCACTCATATTGTTACCGGAGATAAACATCTTCTATCTATGACAGCATATCAGAGTATTGCGATTGTAAAAGCAACCGATTTTATTGCCTTACTATCTTAAAAGCGATCATTTTACAACTTAATATCCGTAAAAAAACGATATGAACCACTATCGTGGAGGCGCTTTTTTTGTTCAAGGTTTTCACCAGGCATAACATAAACTGGAAAATACTTACTCGAACTACCATCATAAATTATAAGTAGATGAATGGCATTTCTTCTATTGCCTTCGACAACCCATTCACTAAATTCTTCTTGATTTTCTTTCATTGATACCTCTCCAAAGGTTTAAGATAGCTGATGACTATGATATTGTTCAATTCTATTTTCTTAAATCACCATTTATAAAATTGAGACAAATGTTCTTGGCGTAGATTTTTCATGTATTCAGCCCAGTCTGACTTTACTTTGTGTCCAGACAACAAATCAAAATAAAAATTGTCAGAGGCCAATTTCATTCGGTTAACACATTCTTCAACTGGAAAACCTTTAAACCATAAGTGATAGAACGTTGCATAAGCAATTGCCGCGTCTTTCCAAGAAACTTCAGATTTGTTACCAACCAAAGCCCAAAATGGTTGATCTTCGCCCTCATACATCGCCATTCGACAGCCAGAAGCACCAAAACAAGAAGACATACAGATTAAAAGCCCTCCTTGCATATCGTTTGTTAAGGGTGCAATTAATTTTTGTAATTCAGCCCATGAAAGAAATGTCTTATCGGTTAGCCCAACACCTTCTTGATTACCATGCAAACTGAGATGAAGTATTGGATATTTTTTATAGTAGTTGTACGCCTCTATAAGGCGGTTTAATAGCGCATACTTAAACGTCTCTTTATTTGTAGCCAAGTTATAACAATGAGGTATTTTAGCAAGCGTAAAAATTTCACCAAGGGATCGGCCTTCTGTACACCCGTCAAGCAGATCATTAGCAGATGGTGATTCAATAATATGAACAAAAAATTCTGGTTTGCTTATCATACTTGATTCAAGTTCCGGTTAAATACATACTATTTGAAACAATTAAATCTGTCATTCAAAGACTTCTGCTTCCAATTCTTTAGGAGAATAACTAAATACAGGAACTTGGTATTGTCCTAAAATTTCTAAAAAAGCTCCCTTAGAAAATCCTGCCAACTTTGCAGCTTTACCCAAAGATATTTTACCTATTTCATAAAATTTAATCGCCAGCAAAAGTTTGGCTTCGTTTTCTAATACACCAGGTGGTAGCTCAAGATTTAAAATTGTCATAAAGTTGTTCTCCTTGAGTGATTAAGCGATCGTTCAGATTGGAATGGTAAACTGCTTGACAGAAAGAGTATTAAGAAAGTTTTCAGCTATGTTGGGAGACAAAGAACGAGTTAAAAGAGGATTCGCAAGCTCATAAACTAGATCGCGCAGTAAATCTTCATAGCCTTCTTCATAGCCAATATCTTCTCGGCATTCAATAGCATTTGCCCAATCCTCAACTTCCGTTGATTGTAAATCCCCTTTTAGATATCTTTGCAAGATGATAGCAATTTGATCTCGTTTGAGAATAACTAGCTCTTGTTCGCTATCCCAGTCGATTTGATGGAGATCGGGCAAAACCTTATTTAAAGGTCGATCGAATTGGACAAGTGATTGGAGCAAATTAATTCTACTCATGGGTATTTCTGTTTAATGTGAACAATACTGCCATCAGGAGCGTATGTAGTTTTAGTATAACTAATTGTTTTGCCAGACGAATCAATTTGCTTTTCGTATCTGGCATAAGAACCAGAAATATTTCTGGCTGGCACATCAGCTTGAAAAACTTTAACTCCATCGGGAAGTTCATTGATTTTAACCTCTCCAGCATCTTTTGGAAGACTTTTTGTAAATCGACGATAATTAGCCGCTTGCTCAGATGTCAGATTGTATATATCACTCATTCTGCAATTAAGTAGTTAAGTGAAATTATTCTCCGATTCTAGATAGTCGAAAGCCTTATTATATAATACCTAGCTGTACAATCGATTCTGCACATTTACCTAGATATATTATATTCTATCGGCTCGAAATTGTAAACTGCTTGTCAGAAAGAGTATTAACGGGACTTAAACAAAAAATATGAGCTAATTGAGTTATAATACTTGCTATGCAAGTATATAACGTTCAAAAATGAGCGATGAAAGAGACCACCCCCGCTGCCATGCCCCCCTGCTTTGACCGATGGTGTCAAAGATTTGACGATATCTTCGGTCATCTTGCCCAAAAACGGGAGTTGAATTAGTACATCTCGTTTCACTATCGTATTCTCCTTTTTGGTCTTTCTAAAGCTTTTGACTTAGGAGTTTCTTCTGGTTCTTGATCGAGAAGTTCTTTCACTTTGTTAATAATTTCTGCTAATTTCTCAGAGTTTAGCGTTCCTACTTTTCTCCTAATTAGACTCCTATGAACTGTAGTAATAACATTTGGTCTAGCAAAAGATGGTTCATAATCAATTTTCCCAGAGCTAAAATGTCCGTTGATTATCTTGATTTTATGCTCTCTATGCGGTTTTGTGGTAATTGCACAACAGACAAAGCTATCTACCTCTGATTTAAATAAAAATAGCGCGGGGCGATCTTTTTCTTGTGGTTTGTTTGATGATTGATCGTTCTCAGATTCTTGATATTGTTGATCTTCTGTACTTTTTTTGTCAAACGGAAATGGAATGTAGACCACATCTCCTTTTTTTATATGTTCCACATCCTGCTTCAATTTATATTTTACTTTTCCCAGGCATCTTTAAGGGACGATTGACTGATTGCGAAAAAAGATTGAATAATTTCTTCATCTTCTTCCTCAGCTTCTTGCTGGGCTATTTCAATGATATTGAGTAGGAAGCCAGCAGCGTAACGCAATCTTCTTCTGAATTCTTCTCTTTTAAAATTAGATTCACGTTTTTGGCGACATTTGATAATTATTTCCTCACACATTATTGCTAATTCATCGAACACCTTTGTTGAAAAGAAAGGAAGATTATCTTCTATTTCTTCGCTAAAAGACTCAAGATTTTTTGCCCAATTTTCTAAATCTCTCCTGCTACTAGACTGATTTAATTTACTAATGGTTGTTAAAGCATTAGCAGATTTCTGCATGATTTCTACGGATCTAAAATGAGAATTCAAGCCTGCTTTGATGCTTGTGAATATTTTACTTTCTAAAGTTTCTACAGAGAATGCGCTGTGATGTTCTTTAATTTTCGTCAAAACATCTTCAATCGCTTGCTGTTGTTGATAAAATTGGCGTTTCCTTGTGAATTCTTCAATTCGGTCAACAATAGACTGAATATGAGTTCTACTGTCTGCTGCTTCTGCTAATGGCGAATCAATTTGGTATGTTGTTTCTAGGCGATCGCAATGCTTGGCCTTGAGGGATTCTCTTAAGTATTCCTCTCGGTCATTTAGGTCATTAATTTCTTTTTTTACGTTGTTCAATCCTCTAATTAGGTCTTCTTCTAACGTATTCATGTTCATGGTTTTGTTAGACATATCATTCTAGCATTTTATCAAAAGAAGCAATGATTGTCAAGTGTCAGGCTGTCTTATAATTTTATTTTTGATGATAGCTGAAATCAGTCACAGGCGAACTATCAACGGAATGTCGAAATTTTCGACCAGGTGCTAGGGCGTAACTTTGGGCTAAGAGCCATAACCAAAAAGACGGATAGTGGGATTCTATCCAATGTTGAACTAACTGAGTGCAGCTGGGCAACCACCAACCAAATAGCCAACTAAATAAGGCATAGAGGGCGAAGTTGAGATAACTGCCGAGCCAGCGCAAAATATCTTTAGCCCCTGCCATATCCCAAATCCAGAGGAGGAGGGTGGGATTTTTGAAAGCGGCAGCGATCGCCAATCGATTAAATGTCCCAAAAGTCACCCGATCTTTGATAAAATCGTCAGCAACTTGCAGCGATTGGTCTGCCAGCAAACCAAAAAAAGTATTCAGGGTGGAATTGATTCTTTGGGGAGGTAAATAGCGCCCGGTGGGAACCATCATCCCCTTAGAAAACATCCAAGTTACGGAAACATTACTTTGATAAGCGCGAATTTGATTCAGATGCTTGGCGCTGAGTAAATCATGTTTCAAAGCCGTATTTAACAAATCTGTTAATCGGGAGAGATTGCGAACTAGGGAACCAAACCCCGTAAATACTAACGGCGACTGGAGGGAAGCGGCATCTCCGAAGGCAATTAATCTGTCGAAAGCAATAGTGCGATCGCTCCCACTGACGCTAAAATGACCGGGAATATAACCGAAAGTAGCCTTTTTCCATTGCAGTTTTTCCAAGTCACAACGGCGATATTCCGGTAAAATCGTGAAAAAATCCTCATACATTTCCAACAGGGAGCCGGGATTATCTGGGTGTACCTGATGGTAGTGAAATAAATAAATGGTAATTTCCTCTTCCGCCGCCGGAAACAATTCCCAAATTAATTGTCTGCCCCGCGAAATATCTCCATGACTGAAGAGAACATCGCCATAACGTTTATCCCACACTCCCGGCTCAAATCCGCTCTCAATTACCGCTCCCACCGTCGGACAAACGCTATCAAAAGTTCTGCCCCCATTCAATTGCCAAGCAATCGGAGAAGCGGTTCCCATTGCATCGACTAACAAGCGTCCAGAGGTTTGTTTAACTATGCCGCTGGGTAAGTGTTTGGCACTGACAATCGCGCTACCATCGCTAATATCAGCTTTGATAAATTCCGTTTCATCCCAAATTTCCCCCCCCGCCTGCAACAACTTTTCCCCACAAATACGCAATAGCTTTTCGGCATCTAAACCGACATTAAGAACGGTGGGGGTATGCAGAACGGCTGATTTTAAATGAGGAGGATTGTTGCCATCAAAGAATTTATGAAATCCATCTACATATTCCCGCGCAATGATGCTTTCAAACTCGGCAGGGGTAAATAAATTCAATTCAATCAGACTTTGAAATTCATCGCGAGAAATATTCCATTCTCGATTCATTCTGCCAAAGGGCAAGCGTTCTAGCAATAGCACTCGATAGCCTAGTTGTGCCATCACTGCGGCATGAATCACACCCAAGGCTCCCCCCACGTAAATCAAATCATAAATTGGTTTGTCGGCATCTGGGGTGGAACTTCTAAAAATTACTGGCTTGGGTTCTTGGGGATGGCGAGTATTCTCCCGCCACCGCTGTTCCCACCAATAAACTCGGTTCAAGTCGTACTCGCCGTTGGGGATTTTCTGAAAAAATTTCACCGTTTGGGGATAATGGGGAGCCAGAGATGTAAAGATTGATTGCTGAGATAAATTTATGGCTGGTGGTGCTGGATACTGCTGAGGAAAGCGTTGCCGGATATCGGTAATCAACGTTTTAATTAGTTCCTCTTCCCCAGCGATGGGTTGTGCTGACCAGCGAAAAGCCTTTAAATAGGTGGTGCGCTGCAATGACCAAACGAAGATGGCAACTTCCGGAATAGCTGCGGTTTGGAGTGTATCGGTTCGATTATTAGTGTTTGTGTGGGGAAGTTGGCACTGAATGCCGTCAGGAGTAATCCTTTTGCTTCCGAAGTCAGTCTTAAATTCTTGTTGCAACCAAGCGCGGACAGTGGCTGTATCTGGTTCGGGAACTTCTATGTAAAGTATTTCTTGCATGGGGGATCTCAGCTAGAGGGAGTTACTGACAATGGGGAGGTAATTTAGGTTAAACTTCCCAGAACGGCTTTTCTGAGAATAGATTAAAAAAGTTTACAAAATTCTCATTTTCTTTACGATAAGGGATGCAAGTGTTAATTAGCTATGAATTATCCCATTCCCGCTAATCCCCAGGAAATTGCGGCTTTGCAGCAAAAGCCAGTTGATGAAGAGTTAGTAGCAGCAGCGATCGCTGGCGTGGTTCAAATTGCCCGTTCTCAGGGACAATCATTAGATGAGCTAACTGCGGAAGTTTTGGCAGAAGACAATCTATTAGACCGCACTCAGAGAATTTGGTTGAGCAATATTGTGATCCAGGCATGGCAAAGTCTATCTTAGACCAGAAACCTTGTTGGGAATAGAGATGCCACCCACCGCAGACTCGACTGATATCTTAATCCGTTCCGGCGATCGCTGGGCAAAAACTTTATCGCTGCCAGTTCTGCGAATAGTGTCAATACTGATGGCAGTTTTGGCGTTGGCGGGTTTTGGGTTGATTGCAGAGCAAGTGTGGCAGCTAAAAACGCTCCCCCTAGATAGAGCAATTTTACTCGCTTTGCGATCGCGGCATTCTCCCCTCTTGGACCAAATAATGTGGGGAATTACCTTTTTGGGAGAGCCGAAGGTATTGCTAGTCCTTTGTTCTGGCGTGGGAATTGGATTATGGCAAGTTCGTCAGCGCCGGGAAGCGGGAATGTTGGCGATCGCCACTTTTGGCGCAATCGGATTAAACTATGTTCTCAAACATTTATTTTCCCGTCCTCGTCCCCACCTGTGGGAACGGTTAGTCAAAGTTGATACCTACAGCTTTCCTAGCGGTCATGCCATGCTTTCCATTGCATTCTATTGTGTTCTGGGCTATCTGCTGACAAATTATTTCCCCCGCTGGCGCGTCTTGACGATTAGCCTGACGGTAATGCTGATTGCCGCCATTGGGTTCAGTCGGTTATATCTTGGCGTTCACTGGCCTAGCGATGTAGTAGCAGGTTATGCTGTTAGTTTCGTTTGGCTAGTTGCCTGCATTCTGATGCTTGAGGGTTGGCAGCACTACCGTTCCTCCCAAGAGGTTGGCGACGATGGTAAGTCTTAATACCTGTCAATTTGGAAAAGCGATTTATTAAACCAGCTGTACAGCAGTTTTTAACTTGATGTAGTACAGTTTTTAATTTTGACCGCAGATGAACTCACATAATATTTGGATTATCAAGGGTTAAAAGCTATTATACTGCCGACATTACCTGTGACACTTGATTAAACTGTCATCCTAGCAAGCTAATTCATAAAATTTGATCAACTACAGTCAAGTTAACGGAAAAGTTTCCTGAAATCATTGCTCAATGGCAGGTAGAAGGGTGGCTATGTACAACGCTTATATTACCAACATTGGTAAATTCCTTCCAGGCAAGCCCATTAATAATGACCAGATAGAAGACTACCTAGGGAAAGTTGGTGGTCGGGCTTCCAAAGCCAAAAGTCGGATTTTGAAAAGTAATGGCATCCAACAACGCTATTATGCCATCGACCAGCAGCAAAATACCACCTATTCTAATAGCCAAATGGCAGCACTGGCAGTCCGGAATGCTTTATCCCAAATTAATTTAGAACCATCTGCGATTGATTTATTAGCCTGTGCCACTAGCTGGCCCGATCTGCTCTTGCCGGGATTTGCTAGTATGGTGCATGGCGAATTAACCGAATTATCCCCTTTAGAAATTATTTCTACTCAGGGCGTTTGTTGTGCCGGAGTAGCCGCCCTAAATTATACCGCGTCGCAAGTGCAATTAGGCAAAAAAAGAACAGCGATCGCCGTTGCCTCCGAACTTGCCTCGCGACTGTTTAAGCACAGCAACTTTGAAGCCGAATCGAGAATTCAAGCTGGAGAAAAATTGTCCTTTGACGTAGAATTTCTCCGCTGGATGTTATCCGATGGAGCCGGAGCGTTATTAGTACGCGATCGCCCCAATTTTACCGGAATTAGTCTCAAAATTGAATGGATTGAATTAATCTCCCATGCTAGTGCCTACCCAGTCTGTATGTATGCTGGCACAGAAGACGCTAAAGCTGAAAAAAGCTGGTTAGATTATCCTTCCTACGCCGAAGCCGCCGCCGCTGGAGCCATTAATTTACGGCAAAACATTCGCTTACTCGATGATGTGATTAAATTAGGCGTAATTGGTTGGTTAAAATTAATTGCCGCAGGTCGAGTTAGCCCTAGTGAAATTGATTGGTTGCTCTGCCATTACTCATCTCACTTTTTCCGCAGTCAAATTGTGGAATTGCTCGAAAAAGCCAACTGTATGATTCCCGAAGAAAAGTGGTTTACCAACCTCTATACTAGAGGGAATACTGGTTGTGCCTCCATTTACCTAATGCTAGAAGAACTATTTCATTCTGGCAAACTGCAACCGGGACAAAAAATCTTTTGCTTTGTGCCAGAAAGCGGCAGATTTACTACCGCTTATATGTTACTCCGCGTCGTCGAATCAGAACATCCCCAATGGCAAATTCCTGAATTAACTATGACTAATTCTGAACTTAGTTCTCCCCCTACCTCTGCTCCCCAATCATCCGTATCAGCAGAATTATTGCATCAACTAACCTTAACTTGGCTAGAATTCGAGCGCAAACTGCATTCTGTCCCAATTATTCGCAAGCTCTACCGAGGAGAATTCACCCTCGAAGACTATCAAATGTTACTTCGCAACTTGCGACCCCAAGTTGTCGAAGGAGCGCGGTGGATTGCCCGTGCTGCCTCGAATATGACTGATTTTCGTCTCCGTTCTACCTTTATTGGACACGCCCAAGACGAACATCGAGATTATCAAATGTTAGAGCGGAATTATGTCTCTACAGGTGGAATTTTAGCAGATATTGTCCAAGCCGAAAAAAATATTGGTAGCGAAGCCCTATCAGCCTTTATTTTTCATCAAGCCTCCCAAGAAAATCCCGTAGATTTAGTCGGGAGCATCTTTATTATTGAAGGTTTGGGAAATAATTTAGCAACTAAATGGGCGCAACAAATCAAACAAACTTTAAAATTACCGGACGAGCAAGTGTCTTTTTTGGCCTATCACGGGGCTAATGATGAATCTCACATTGCTAAATTAGATGCCATTCTGAATGCCGAATGGATGACCGCCGAAATTGCCAAACGGATTATCAAAACTGCCCAAGTAACCGCTCGGTTGTATATCCTACAACTGGAGGAAATCAAATGATTAGCAAGCAACAAAAAGAAGAATTACCATTAGAAGAATATCCGATTCGAGGAAAACTGCACCAAGTCCGCCCCTTTAATCGCCAAGATCCTAATGTTTGGGATATCCTCTATTTAGACGAAGCTATTCCCGTCGATTTGCTCGCCAAAACCTACATGATTCGGGATTTACAAAGTTGGACGCGCAACTATCTGTTAATTCCAATTAAATTAACTGCCAATGCGTTGCTTGCCATCATTATGACTGTCAAGCGATTGCTGCCTTTCCAATTCAGTAATTACGGTTTTATGCACCGTTCGGCAGCTTTTTTTCTGGAACATTTTGTTTCCCCAGAAGCCTGCTATCTGATTGTACGGCATTTGTGTCTTGGTTCCAATATTGTCAATTTTCTAATTGATAATGGACCAGATCCCACCATTGAAAAATCTCAACTTTACCCGCGCACGGTGGCAGATTTGGCGGATAATGCTTTTTTAGTTCACGATATTATTCTCTATAATTTTGTGTTTGATTATAACCAAGCTAAAAAAGCTCATCCTAACTGGATTGAAGAAGTCCAGCAACGGGGAATTAATTACGACAGCATTCAAAGTCCGACAATTGATGTTGATGTGACTAAACGTCATTGGTTGAAGTTTCTAGATTTGGAATCAGCCATTGAATTGTTTAAAGTATTTTATTCCCTATTTTTAACTAGCGATGAATTTGCTAGGGCGGTAATGTCTTTGCAATTTGATGAAAATTTTGGTGTTTATATTAGTACCTTGACTGGGGATTACAAATGGAATCATGTCATTGCTAATCGCCATCCCCTTGCCCCCAATAGTCCTTTTAATGCAGCGCGAGATTTATTCATTCATGGCATTATTAGCGAGTATTTACATCGCCATTTGGAACTTGCGAAGCAGTATTATAATCAAGATTTTTCTTGATGATAATACTGCTGATTCTTTAGTCAATCAACTCTGGACTAGGAACTTGAGCGTTGATGTCTGCTTGGGATAACACTGGAATTGACCAATTGTTGTCACCTGCCTTGAATACTTTAGCAGGGGTAATATTCAATTCAATCGCGCCCGTGGTAGGATTGGTGGTAGCAACCAACTGCGTACCATCTACAAATTTAACCGCGATCGCTTCAGTTAAATCTTGGACTTCAGCATTTGGGCCGAAAACAACTTGGCTCCCAGCAGGTAAGTAAATGCCATCGCAATCAAAATCATCATCGGTGATTTCACCTGCACCTAAGAAGTAGAGAGCGGTGGGAGATTTTTTCTTATTAGCATAGACAGCCAAGGTGTTTCCGGTATTATTGCGGCACTGCGCCCGCTTTTTGGCTGTTTCTACGATCGTCTTTTGAGACTGCAATTCTGTCAATCGCTGTTGCAATTGCTCAGGGGTGTACCCAGCTTCTTCTGGGGCATTCTGCACCTGTAAAAGTTGATTCAGTTCTTGAGTAATCTCGGCATAATCAGCTCCTTTCGTCAGATTTTTACCTGCCCAAGAAGGCGGCGCAATCAATAGATTCACGATTAACACCAGACCAACAAGCATAATTTTGAGTAACTGCATACATTTCTTCCTGATTTCAAATTGTTGTTGTTCTAAGTCGAAAGAGAGTAAAACTATCTCTCATTTAACGATTTTCAACTTCTGATAACCGTCTTTCACTATTGCGGTTCAGTAATATCCAACCGCAAGCAGCAACTAGCAATGGCAGCGCCACATAGCTACAACTTTCAAGGGTATGGCTTTCTACCAAAATCATCACGCCTAACCCAATCAAGACAAATGGCATCACATAACTGCCATAACGAGTCAGAGATTCAGCGATCGCCGGGACTCGCGTTAGTTGATAAGCTGTATAGCACAAGGCTCCAACTAGCACCAAAAACACGCTGAGAATAATCAACAAACTATCCCAGGTACAGTTGGCAAACAACGGCACATAAATGCCCACATTGTCTCCACCGTTGGCAAATGTCACCGCAGCTACGCTATAGGTTTGCGGCGAGAGCAAACTTTTCCAGGGCGAGTTTCCCAGATCCATTTCTGCCTGATTGTCGGCATCCTCCTCATCCTGGCTCAACAAACTATTGATGCCAATGACGATTGGTGCAATTCCCAAAATGCCAATCCACTCGGAAGGCAAAATTAAACCACCAAAGAATCCCGGCAAACTAGCCAGCACCAACACCCCAAACCCAAGATATTGACCGATTACAATGTGCCGACGGCGAAACACTGCATTTACTTGGGAAAAGAACAGCAGCAGAATGACAATATCATCTAGGTTGGTGGCAGTGAAGGCCGCAATGCCTGTGGAAACAGCCCCGATTGGTTCGCTCATTTCAAAATCTCCTTGAATCTTCTGGCTGGCTTTTGCTCAACTGAAGATGCCATGCAAAGAACATAGTTTCACTGTAAGGAGGTTATTCAATCAAAGCAAATATTCTTTTTTGTCAGATTAATCAATAAAAGTTATGGATTGGGCTAACTTCGCTGTGCTGGTACTCATGGCGATTATCATCACTTTAAATTATCATTTCAACAAAAAAGAATATTTGATTTTATCATTAGCCTGGGTTTATCTTGAAACTATGCCGGATTGATGAACCAAATTTTTAGAGGTGAAATATGAAAACACAACAACCCGCACAAAACGCGATCGCCTTGAAACAGCCCGAAGTAGTTACAGTAGAGCCAAAAAAACCTCGTTTGGCACTGAAAGAAATTGAGCAAAAGCGAACCGAAGAACGCCAACTAACCAGAGGTCAACGGATTGCAGACAAAATGGCGGCTAAAGTAGGTTCTTGGGGCTTTTTGATTGGACAAACTGCTATTCTGACTGGTTGGGTTGGTTGCAACTTGATTCCGGGCGTGCCGCACTGGGATGAACAGCCATTCATTTTATTAAACTTAGTATTTTCCTTTGCCTCAGCTTACACCGCTCCGATTGTATTGATGAGTCAAAATCGGCAGTCCGATGCAGAGCGGGAGAAATCTGAATACGATCATCAAGTGAATTTGAAAGCGGGATATGACATTGAACTGTTACATGAAAAAATAGATGCCTTGCAAGCGAAACAAATCCAAGAATTGACCTTGTTGATTAAAGAGCAACAGCGCTGCTTGAATGAAGTGAGAGCCAGTGTGTTACCAGCGCTACAACAACAGCGATCGCTCAACGAAATTCAAGTCAGTGTATTACCAGGACTACAGACAGAACAATTCAAGGAAAACAAATTAAATGTTGGTCAACTTAATAGTTGCGCTCCCCTCTTGGACAGAAATACCGTCTTCTTCCATTACCAATCCTAATCCCTGGCAAGTCGGTCAAAGAGTGACTTGGCTTTACAAAGCTCGGGCGGATTCTGACGATGTTCATAAAGTTCCAGCAGTTATAGTAAAGTTAGGTTCCAAACGAGTCCTGCTCAAGATCCACAAAAACCACAGCGAATTTATCACTCGTTGGGTAAATCGTGACCGACTTGAGACGGCTTAGTAAAGAATAAAAGGATGTTTGTAGTTGGGCTTTAGCCCTCCGGATGAGGGCTAAAGCCCAACTACGAACTTTTGCTTAGGAGTGAAAAACAAAGATTTTTTTTAACGCAAAGGGCGCAAAGGGAGCGCAAAGGACGCAAAGGGGCGATCACATCATTCGCCTTCTCTGGTAAAATAGCTATTGGAGTTATTCTTAAAGTAGCAACTTTCTGGATGGTGGATTCATTATCTAATGAGACGAAATTTATAACCCTGTTGCCTAATTAACTAAAAAGAGGTGAATCATGCAATTTGAGATGTTTTCAGAGGTCAGTTTAAAAGAAGATATTAGTGAATACAATTTACTCAAAGGAACTGTAGCCATCATCGTCGATTATTGTCCTAGACCGCAAGGGCAAGAAGATGGCTATGTTTTAGAGGTATTGAATGAAGAAGGTGAAGGATTTGCAATTATCGCCGTGGCAGCTTCAAAAATTGAGCCAATAGCGGTAAGTGTTTTGTAGTGTAGCGATAAGTGTTTGAAGTAAGCGATCGCCTTCTCTGGTAAAATAGCCATTAGAAAGATCGAAGCATAATCCTGAAGCAGACGCTTGATTACAAATTTCTCTGTACATCAAATGGACTTATGAATATGAATACACTGAATATGCACATTACTATGACACTGCAAGAATTAGAACCTCAACTACTAGCACTTTCCGAGCGAGAAAAAGCGCAAGTTGTTCAACTGCTTTCTCAGGGGAAAATTGCTCTAGGGCGCGGGATTGGAAAAACGCCGGGTGTTTGTGGTGGCAGCGCTTGTATTGCTGGCACTCGCATCACTGTTTGGGGACTGGTAGAAGCTCGCCGCCTGGGATATAGAGAAGCTGATTTACTGACTAGCTATCCATCTGTATCGGCAACCGATTTGGCAAATGCTTGGGCTTATGCGGAAGCTTTTGCGGAGGAAATTGAAACGGAAATTAGGGAAAATGATGCAGTGATGTCTGAGAATTTGTAGTTTATGGTGCGTCTTTATGCTGATGAGCAATACCCTTATCCTGTTGTAGAATTACTGCGAACCTTGGGACACGATGTTTTAACTGTTCAAGAAGCAGGTAAAGCAAATCAGGGAATTGCTGACTCTGATGTGTTAGCTTTTGCCACTAACGAAAACCGTGCCGTTATTACCCAGAATCGTCAAGATTTCTTTCGATTGCACCGCATACAGCCAGATCATGCTGGTATTATCGCCTGTACAAACGATCGTAATTGGGAAGCTCTGGCTAACCGAATCCATGAGGCGATCGCGCTTGAAGAATCGTTGCCAGGTAAACTGATTCGGATTGTCCGGCCTGCAATTTGATGTTAGTTTTAGGTGATTATAAATAGGCGATCGCAGCAAATGATTTGCTTCCAAAATCTTAATTAGTGGATTTTGACTCATACAGTACGCTCCTACTTCTAGAATATGCGTAGGTGGTCACAAAAGAACGCAAAAGTTCGTAGTTGGGCTAAAGCTAGGCTGTTGACTCTGCGAGGTTTTGGGAGATTTTATTCATACAATAACGCGCCCCCTAAATCCCCCAATGCTGGGGGACTTTGAACCTTGGGTATCCTGTTCCCCCCAAAGTTGGGGGGTTAGGGGGGCGATTATCATCCCGAAAATCAGTTCAGAAACTGCCAAAAACTCTATAAAAAGGCACAAAGTCAACAGCCTAGCTTGAGCCTCAATCCGGAAAGGGCTAAAGCCCAACTACGAACTTAGTTAACTGAACTGTATTGGGCTAAATAATTAATTCGGGCTAGGGGACTGAGGGCGGCGAGGACTTGTTGTCCGTAGCTGCGGTGATGCACGCGACTGTCTAGAATGGCAACTAAACCTTGGCATTCTCGCATTGGCGCGATCGCTCTTTGCAATTCTCTTAGGGCTACGGGTAAAAGATATAAACGAAACCAATCTTTCCGTAATTTTTTGTAATAAGCTACCCGTCCAGCTACTAAAGGATCTTCTAGGGAAGGTATGGGCAAGGTGGCAATAATTAATAATTGGGGCATGGGCAAACTACTTTGATGGGATTGCCAAAATTCCCACCCGGCGACGAGGATGCTGGCAGCATCGGCAGACATCTTTTCTACCTGGACTCGCGAACCAAATTCAGCAGCTAAAGCGGCTCCCACCTGGGCTTTTAGGGGGACATCTCCTACCAATATGACGACTGAAGTGGGCAGGGAGGAGCGAATTAAGGTATAAATTTGTTGAATTAGGGCTTCCTGAAATTGCGGGGTATTGGGCATGGGCAATCGCTCTGGTAGATAAAGTTGAATTAATTCGCTTTGGCGATCGCTGGCAAATTTTAAAGAAGTTAAATCTCCCAATCCTAGTTGCTGGCGGCAGGCGAAGGCTTGGGTATCGAGATCCACTACTCCCCCAATTAAGACCACTGGCTGTTGAGGCCAAATCGGGCTGAGGGCGGTGGATACTTCCACGGGGGCGCAATAGAGGGTAAATTGACCTTGGGGGCGGAAAATGGCTGTCCACACCAGTTGACCGGATTGTTGCCACTGCTGCCAAAAATTATCCCAAGCATGGGGTAGGGGCAATCGCCTACTTTCTTGGTTATCCCGGCGATAACCAAAATTTTCGTACAGGCGGGATAAAATCTCTTGTTCTAAGGCATCCAATAAATAGCATTCGTAGGGATTGGCGGGATGGGCAAAGATGATTTTTGCCAGTTTGACGCGGGTGTTGAGGATAGTTTCTGCCAAATCAGGAAAAGTATTGGTTAATTCTTCCCAATCCCTGGGTTGCAGTGCTACCGTTAGCTGTTGCCGCGCTCCGGATTCCAGATCGTCTGCCCCATCAATAATCGCCGGAATGCCCGCCGGAATGCGCTGTAAGCCGTGTAATTTGTCCGCTAGCCATTGAGTAGGAGAAGTGAGCCACAATCCCTGGAAGCCTTCTCTGGGGGGTTCGCCAGGAGTGGGGCGATCGCTCCAAATCTCTTTGGAAGTAGAGAGCCATTTTTGAATCTGGGGAATTTCCTCTTCTAGTAACTGGGAATGAAAGTGAGCGGGAACGGCGATGACAGTGCTACCTTCCCAAAGCAGGGCGGGAAAAAGGTAACTGAGGCGGTAGGCAGCCTGAAGTCTGGGTGAAAATACTCCCGTTTGAATCAAAGCCGAGCGCCGAATCCGCAAAGCTCTTGCCACTAACCGCGTCATGGTTAAGTGGTGAGGCCAAAGATCAATGTTTCCTTGCGATCGCAGAAAAGCCCGCAGGGAAGAGTGAGCAGTTACTTCAATCACTCTAGTATTTTAAACATTGGCTTTTTCTAAATAATCAAATTCCTTGATGAAATCAATCACCGAGGCGATCGCGGGTAAGGGCGATTCTGGGGGCGGCAGCGGGGAATTAGTATTAGGATGGCTAATCAGATTCGATTGATTCATTAATCGCTTACCAAAATAGGGATGGTGATAGAGATGCAAATTTTGGTCGCTGGAGTTACTGAGGATAGTTTGGATGGGCGCTTGAAAGAATTCTTCTTTTTCTTTCAAGCCAGGGATAGTTTTAGCCAGATCGATAGTTCCAATTTGGCTAATAGTCCGGCTGATTCCCACACTGATCTGTTTGACTCGTTTGGGCAATTTTTGACTCAAGGAGTCTAAACTTTGTCCTTGGAGATTTTGGATCAGAGTAATAATACTGCGGTGGGCAGCGCTGGCATCGCCAAAGGGTAACATCACCACGTAGGCAATGTTAAATAATTGGTCGTTGCTGTCAGTGCGAAAAGTCAAGATTGTGCGGCGAGAACTAACTTCAATGCTGGGCGGTTGGGCGATCGCGGTGTATTTTTGACTAATAAAACGATAAGTAGTGGCTAAAACCAGATTGGCATCTAAATCTATCGGTGCGTCGATA
Source organism: uncultured cyanobacterium (assembly GCA_936920195.1). GTDB lineage: Bacteria > Cyanobacteriota > Cyanobacteriia > Cyanobacteriales > FACHB-T130 > CAKZHE01. The sequence continues at coordinate 75,334 of CAKZHE010000071.1, forward strand.
ATAATTCGCACTGTGGGCAAAGATTCATTAAAGAACTTGCGAGAGTCTTCGTTAGTGAGGCGAAAGATTTGACTGCGATCGCCATCTGGACTCAAGTCTACCCACTCGCAGGTCATCCCTTCGGTTTTCAGGCCAAATCGTGACACCGCATGGAGTTTTGCTCCCGTTAAAACGGCTCCTGTTAAGTCTGCCCCAATCCAATCAGCTTTAATTAGTCGGGCTTGGGTCAAATCCGCATGGACTAAGCTCGCATTCAACAAGTTAGCATTGCTGAGATCCGCCCCCATTAAGTTAGATCCGCTTAATTTCGCATTGCTTAAATCCGCCCAACGTAAATTTGCCCCGCTCAAATCTGCCCAACGCAAATTTGCCCCGCTCATTTCCGCTCCACTGAGATTGGTGCGGCTGAGATTGGCTTGTCTCAGTTCCGCTTCCCTGAGATTGGAGCCTGTCAAATCCGTGCGGCTGAGATCGATGCCGTTTAAATTAGCTTGCTCCATAATCGCTCCGGTTAAGAAAGCGCCGCGCAAATTGGCTTCATTTAAACTGGCACGAGTCAAATTTGCTTGCCTGAGAGTGGCTTCCCGTAAATCGGCTCCACTCAGGTTTGCCCCCCGCAAGTTGGCTCCACTTAATTCTGCGCGAATTAGTTCCGCCCGAATCATCACTGCTTGGGTAAGATCGGCTCCCCCCAAGTCAGCCCGAATTAAGTTGGCAACATTAAAATTGGCTTTGACTAAAATCGCTTTGCTGAGATTCACGCCGCTCAGTCTAGCCACGTTGAGTTTGGCTCCAGTTAAATTGGCTCCGCTCAAATTGGCTCCGCTGAGGTTGGAAACGCTCAAATTAGCTCCGCTCAGGTTAACGCCACTCAGATTTACGCCACTTAAGTTGGCCTCAATCAGGTTAATCCCGGCAAAGTTTCGCTCTCCGCCTGCGTATTTAACTAAGAGTTCCTCGACATCCATTTATGGCTCCCCTGGTCGGAACATGAAATTAGAAAATAATCAAGAATAAAGACCAAATTTGTTCAGAAAGCATGAAGGTTCAGAGTTGACATCCTCCCCGGCCTAAAGGCACGGGGATTCCTAAACCTCACGATTTAGGTTTCTGTTTCTTCCCCAAAAG
>CAKZHE010000072.1 GCA_936920195.1 uncultured cyanobacterium
GCTCCGCATATAGCGTTTATGGTGCGTTACGCTGCGCTAACACACCCTACTAATAGAGGTGTTGCGTAAGTCCTGATTAAATTCCCTTTTTACCATCCCCATTCCCATCGGTGTTTTCCTCCCCGCACCACAATAAAGAGCAAAATCTGCCAAAGCATTAATTTCCTTAATTGTTTCTGGCATCACTTCACCCAAAATCCTGTAACTAATATCTCCCACGCAACCAATAAACTTGCTGCGAGAATCTTTGACCACTTGCGTGCGAACATTGAAAAAACTGGGAAATAGCACCTCAATTAACTCAGCAGAAAATTCCCTGCCACTATACTTATTCCAGCGATTCAACAAACTTTTGAATACCGAATCTCGCGTTGGCAAAGAGGTATCAAATTGCCCTTGCCGAAAACCTGTGGGAGTGCAAAAGCTGAAAGAGAGATGGCGATCGCTCTCTGATGCCTGTTCGTATAAACTGGTATAGGAAATCGCATTTGCCCAAGGTTGTAAAGAGTTAGGCGTACCCAAAATATTCGTAATATACAAATTCGCCGCTCCTAAATGCCAAGGACGCTCGGGATTAATATTTAGCCACAACTTAGTTAAGCGACTAAATAGCGCATCATCCAACAAAGAAACCCGCCACCAGCACCGCGTACCTGCCGGAATTGAAGTGCCATATTCCCATTGCAAAATAGTAGGACAACGGCGCTGATTTGGGGAACAAATTTGCAAAGGACTGAGCGTAAAAGCCTTAGCATCTTTTTGTTCGTGCAGATAATCCCCCAATTCTCGATCTACCGCACTCACCAAAGTTAAAAACAGGGCATGAAAATGTCTGCCTGTGAGATATTGGGGTAGAATTGGCGATGCTGGAACCAAATACAAAACCAAACTGTATGGCACATTTTCACCCCCTAAATCGATACGGCATCTTGGCTAGATTTATCATCTGAAGCCAAACTTTTTTCATTTATAGATTTTATATAAGTGATAACTGCTTTGCGATCGCCTTCAATATACAATAATTTTACTTCTGCACCATCAATCCATTTTTTTGAGAAAATTCTAGGGATTTTGATAAATCCTAGTTCTTCGTCATACTGTTCTGCTAAAAATGTGCGATCGCTTTCCAGTTCAAGCTTAACAATTATTTCTTTACTATAGGCAGATCCCCATTCTAATGCTTTTTCTGTACTTACAGTATAATCTTTGTCGTACCATTTTTCAAAAACGCGAACATTAGTAAATTTTTCACCATGGCAAAATCTAGATATTGGCACAGAAATACTACGAATTTCATCTTTATCTGCCATTTGTAGATTCCATTGTAGATTAACTGATGGCTCCCAACTGCGAGTAGGAATTAAACCTCGTTCGTGTAATGATTGGCACGTTAAATCAGAATGGTAAACATAATCGTGAAGCATGGAAAATAGTTCTATAGCGCGATAATCATCTACTTGTTGATGACGAGAGATACACTTAGAGATTTTTGTACTATCAAATTCTTTTAATTCTTGAAGAACTATTTGGTATTCCAGCCATCCGGATTCATCAAGAGAATTGGTAAAGTCAGGAATGCGATCTCCTACTAAAATTACTTTAGCATCTGTAAAGTTTCCTCTGCGGTTACAGCGACCTGCTCTTTGAATTAAGTTTTCTGGCGGACAAATTTGAGAAATTAGTACATTGCAGTTAAGATCGCATCCTACTTCAATAGCGCTAGTGGTAATCAAAATATATGGTTTGTCAGAATCGCGATCGCATTCCTGAATCTTTTGATATAGTTCTGGCCTGACTTGATCTGCTATGCGCCCATGATAAAGAAATAGGTACTGTTCTTTAACTTGTAAATTAAGCCGTTGTTTTACTTGCTTATAGATTTCTATTGCATCGCTAACTCTCTCGACAACAAAGATAATTCTCGGCTTTTCCTTTCTTTGATATTCATTGACAATAATTTGAACGCATTCATCTCTTAAATTATTTGCTGAAATACTTGGCAACCAAGTAAAACTTTTTTGACCACATCTTTGCTTGAGCATTTGCGCTTTTTCAATGTCATCAATATAATCAATAGTTTCTAAATAGCTAAAATAATCTTTACTCAGTTGGGATGGCATGGTAGCAGTCATTAAAACCAGCGATCGCCCTGCTTCATATAGCGCTCTAACTAAATTATGAAAATTAGTAAAAGATAAGCCATCATAATAATGAGATTCGTCAAAGCAAATTAATGTCTTATTTTGATTGATTCTGAGTGGAAAAATAAAAGATTTTTGTTTATCACCAAAAGCAAAATACCGATAAAGAAATTTATCCAACGTCGTTAAAACTACATCCCCTTTATAGAGATGACGGCGATAATTAACATTTGGTTTACGATCGTAATTGCCGTTGCGATATACCCAGCGATACATCTGCGATCCAGTATCAACTACAAGAGAGATTTCCCGATCTGGCTGCTGCCGAGAAAATTCTATTAAATACTTTTCAATTCTTTCTTTTTGATCTTCTAATAAACTACGTGCAGGTAAAGGTAAAAATAACCGATAACCTCTAGCTAAAGCAGGAAATAAGACAGATTCTGTTTTGCCAGATCCAGTGGGTGATTTCAGCAATATTGCTGGAGGTGAATCATTATCTATTGCCTTAAACATATCTTTCTGCATTGGATTAGGTTGGAATTTATCGCCACCTAACTTCTCGTATGCAATCTTGCAATCCCAATTTAATTTTTCTTGCTCATTAAAATTATATTTAATAATACTTCCTTTTTTAATTTCTGCTCTACTAGCTTTGCCTTGGTGATTTTCCCACCATTGTTTAATGATTTGATTTATTTTTGTTTCTAGTTTTGGATAATCTTCTTTTTTTAATTCAATTTCTAAATCTCTTTTATCTGTATTGCTGAGATTAAGAGTCCAGTAAGCGAAACTCAGATTAACTTTATTACCTTTAAATGGACAAGGATCAATTATGAATTGGTATTCATTCTCTGATATAATAGAATATTCCATAAAAGTGCGAGAATTTGCCTGTTTATCATCTCCAATCGTGCGGCAAGCTAGCTCGGCTTCAATCTGATCGCACATTTCTAAAATGTAAAGTTCTTCGGCATATGCCAAAGGATTTTTAACCAAAATATCGTTATATTCTTTTTTTAATATGTAGCTATCCCGACTAATATCGCCAACTGAAAAGTCATGATGTCCTCTAGCTAAAGCTTGCGCCCAAGAATTATTAGGACTAACGGCAACAAACCTGTGTCCTTTAAATGAATAAGAATATTCCTTAAATTTGCCAGCAGGTGTAGTTTTAACTTCAATTTTAAATTTTTGGGGCTTGCCAATATCGTGAATTCTAGCTGCTTCATCTACTCTAGCTTTAGATTCTGGCGCTAAATCTAGCCAAGCTCTTACAAGCTTTCTGACATTACCGACATGATTGCCCAAGGGTTGAAAATAAATTCGATCGGGTACAGGATTAGACTTATCTAGGAAAAAAACTCTACCAAAATCGTAAGAATACTTAGACATAAGTTTCTCCTTTTAAAAGATTAATCAAAGATACAGGAATATTAATTTCGCCTTGGCTGTAGTAGTCAAGAGTGGGAACTGAATTTTGGGAGCGAGGAAAGTAGGCAGCAACAAAAGGAACAAAGCCTTCAACAGATGTAGGGCGATTGCTAGTTAATTCCTGTTCGTTCATCGAATTTACAGCGCTATTGCTCCACTGATACCGATAAAGGTTATAAATATCGCAGCCTGGAACAACTGGATTATTGAGCAACAATGCTTCCATTGGCAAAATTGTAGACGGGTGCGCGGCAATAACTTGGCGTTCTAGTAAAATTGGTTGAGGTGAAACTTCTGTTAGTATCCCATAACCTTCTTTACCTAGTTTGCACCCATATCCTTTAAATTCTTGAAAAATTTCTAATTCTGTTGCTGATTCGCTCGCTACATAACCAGTTAATTCTGTGGCAATTAAATATTCCCAGGTATGTAATTGAAAATTGGCTCTGTCTTCTTCAATATATAACCTGGAGAATATATCGTGAGAAAACTCGCGCATTCCTTTGCGATAGGTGCGATGAACTCCGCTGTATGTATTCAACGCGGGATAAGCGCCTAAAGCTATGTAGCGGGGCGGTAAAATATAAATTGGCGGATTTTCCTTATCAACTTTGGTTTCAGGAATTTCTAAGCCTGCACTCAACATTGCTAGCCTGCGTAAAAACCCTGATAAAGTTGTGGGCGGCACGAAAGGATAAGTCGCAATGTTAAGAATCGATCCAGGCAAAATGCGAAATGTTAATGCCGCCGCAGGCTGAATTTGTAATTCAAGGCAATACATATTTTTATGCCTGTAAAACTGTATCAACAAATTGGCTAGCGTATGCTTGCAATTTTTCCAAAGCAGCATTACCAATCCAGCGTTCAAAGTGACTTTGCTGAATATAGTCTAAATCTTCTTGTCCTTTAGCTAATCGCAGAAATTTATTAATAGCTCCAATTGGATCGGTTTCAGAAGGAGAAATTATTGGACGTTTGAGTTTAGGCGTTAAATATCGATCTAATACTAATAATGGTTGTTGATTGCTTTCGGCGATCGCTACACCTTTAGGGTTGCCAGAACCAATGCGAGGCAAAGAATCTAAAAAAGCATAAGCTACTCCGGCAAACTCTGCATCTGTAATGCTCAACGCATGATTAGATACTGGATAAAGCATCCCTGGCTGATTATACTCGCGCTTAAAGGGAGTTGGCGTTTCATCTTTACCGCTAGCAGGACTAGCTAATCTTGATGGATGCATGGCACGTTGTTTTTGGACTGGATATAACTCTTGCACCGCTACGCCGCCGCCATGAGTAACGCGACCAATTAAAGTTTTTTTGCCTACTATCAATCCACCATAAACGCTGCAAATTGGACATTTTGGATCGGCACAAGTTTCAGGAATACCGCACTTTTGGCGATCGCCAAGCAACTCCCCAGTTTTTAAAGGCGACCAAATCAAACAACGTCTTTCTACCCCTTTGCGCTTAGTTGGCGATAAGTAACACTTTTCTATCGATTCACCTGATGTTTTAGTCAGTTTCACCATTTCAACCAAGTTAATATTGACTTGTACTTCATGCCCGAAATACAGTTCTTGCGAACCTTCAAGAATGGCATAGATATCAAAATGCTGCCGAGGATTTTTAGCGTCTGTTTGTGGTAGTCCAGTAGGCATAATTATTTCTCACTTGTTAGATTTTTGTTCGCGAACTAATTCAGGAAAACGAGTATAAAGCGATAATTTAAGTTGATATGTCAAATCTCGCCAGTCTTTTTCTTGAGCATAGCCATTTTCTGAAAAATAAGCATAGGCATTAATAATATCATCTGGATAAAAAGTGATATTAGATTGTTGCCCATCTTTTTTTTCTCTAGTATCAATCTCTACACCTAATTTTTGCATCAGTTCTTTTGCTTGTTCATAGATAAAGTAGTTATCAGGATTCGAGAATAAACGCACTTGCGTAAAAGTCCTTTTGTCATTGCCTATGTTAGTCACATTGCAATACTGGGCAAAAGTATAGCAGAAAGCTGTAGGATCGTTTGATTTTTCAATTAATTTAGATACTTCCCTTTTGACTAATTTAGACACTTCTTCAGGAGTTTCTGCTTGCTTTATTAATTCGGCCTTTATTAATTCGGCGTTGGCTACACTTTTGAAACTTTGCACAAAAGCATACAGCATTCCAGTAAGTGCGGCTACATCTTTATATGAATTCATATTTGCTCCTAGTAATGAAAGATAGGACGAACGTATCTGCTCTAAAAGAATACCATTGGTATAACTACTCTTCGTTAACAATTTGTATTCTGCCATTATAGGTAAATCTCTTTCTACATAACGAATAGCATCTCCTAAATGAACATTGATTTCTTTGCCTGATGTAACAATTGATTGATTATAGCCATTCATCAAACCTTTAATAAAAAGTAAATATCTATTTTTTAATTTAATTTTTTCACTGCCTTGTATTAACAAATAAAAATCAAAATCAGTTAATACTTCTAGCGGAAATATTGAAGAGACTTTTGCTAGGGCATATTGCTGTTGGCCTAGTTTATCTGCTGCTATGTCGCCAGTATTAGTTTTATCTGACTTTAAAATTAAATATTGACCTGCATATAAATGAGTTTCTCCCACTGTTAGCATTCTGATATAATCGCTAATTTTTAGCTTATCAGTTTTTTGTACTCTAGTTTCAAGCTGAATAACAATACTGTCATCAGTAATTTTTAATGGTGATGCAAATGCCAGTGCAGCACAAGAAGTACAAATAAATGGGCTGTCGTCCCTAGGCGCTGATTGACACCGTTGCAAAGGGCGCTCAAAAATAAATCTCAGCAATTTCCATTGAGCAGTTTTAGGATCTAGCGCTGTGCCACAAGAGTAACAAAACTCTTTGCTATCATCTCCAGGCGATCGCCCTTGTGGAAGCGTAATTTCTTCAGTTAATAATGGTTCTGGATATGGATCGCTAGGCGGATTTTCTAGCAATCTATACATCTCATAAATGCACTGAGAAAATATATCGCCCCGCGTTGAATTAATTTGATCTGTCGCTGTTTTAGTAAATTTTTCCCCTAACTCCTTAATTCTAGCGAACTTTTCCGGTTCTTGCTCTTGGTCTAACTGTATAAATTGAAATGGATTGCCACCGGATAATTTCAGCAAATCTATTTTTCTGTGAACTGATGCTTCATCAAAATCAATTTTGTCTTGAAGTTTTATTTGTTGATTTTGGAGCTTGCGTCGCTTTGTCTCGGATAGATCGGTTTGGGCTAGCTGGCTTTCAATTATATTTAAATCTTGCCATGCTAATTTTTGCATTTCTAGTTTTTTACTAAATGATTTATGAAAATTCTGCGCGTATTTGGCGGCTTCCTTTTCTTGCATTTCTTCTTTTTTAGCTAGTTCTTTTGATTGGCAAGAGGCCGGATCTTGGCGGAGTCGATCTATTTGAGCTTGTCTAGTATTTTGACGTTTTTTTACTTCTCGAATTACCGCATTATACCAAGCCGCTATAATAATTGCTTGATCTGGGGTTAAAATTGGTACTTCTAAAGTGCTAAATCCTCTACCCGCTAAAGTAATGTTATTGAGCATTAAAATAAAAGTGTCTGTTAATCCTAATAACTTAAGCCTAGGATTTCCATAAATTGAAAAAGCAATTTTCCCAATAAAGTCATTCCAGAGCAGTTTAAAATCTTCTGAAATCTTATTCTGGGGGACAAAAAGGCGAACATGGCGATCGCTTTCATCCAATACCACCATATAATACTGCTTTTGCAAGTATTCTAAAAAGCGGTCTATAGCGCTTTCAATCGCTAACTTTGCTTGTAACTCTCCAGGCAAAGGTACTTTAAATAGAAGTTTGACTTGACCAATAACTTGATCTTGATAAAAAACTTCATTATTTTTAAAACTTGCTTGGTTGTCTAAAAGTCCTGTGCTTTTATTGCGATTAAGATTTAATGCCCGAATTAACTTAGATGCACCAAAAGTCTCGGCGATCGCAACAGAACCTGGTAAACTTGCCAAAGCTGCAATCAGATTTTTATCGTTTACAGATATAGTCCCTGCCGCTAAAGCACTAATTAAAGGTTTTACATGATAGTTGGTAGTATTCATGACTAATTCAGAACAACTTTTATTTTTGGAAGGGGGTAAATGTAAAATACCCCCGGAATTAAACCTAGCAAAGCTTTGATGCTTGATTATTATCTAAGCTTCTACTCGAAATCAGCGTAATCCGCATAAGAAGTTATATCACCATTTCGACCCTCAATTGACTCTTGTTCGTATTGTTTGATTGCTTCTCGAACACGTTTAATTTGGAGTTGGATTGCTTCCATGAGATCTTCGAGAACTTTCTCCTGATCTTTATAGATCGCAATTTTGCTGCTAACTATATCCGCAGAGTAATACATTAATTGATTCCTCAATTTTTTTTCTGCATGGACGAACTGTGCTAGCCTAGGAGTTGTAACAACATAGGCAAACTACTTGTCAGTTTGTTTCCTAACTCAGATCTTGCACTATTCTGAACTAGCTGTCGGCATTGCATACCGCAGCTTGGTGAGGATTGTGCAAGGTCTTATATTTAATTTAGCATGATTTTCGTTGTTAATGCACGAGTAAGAATAAAACTACTAAAGCACTTGGGACAAATTGAGATATAGTAATCAATAAGCTCAAATACCTCACAGGTCTTGAAACAATGCAACGAGCAAGGGAATAAGTATAAATACCTATTAGGGGTTTGTAAGCCAGGGGCAACTCTGGCTTTTTGATTTGCGTTCATCTATCGGCCTCCTCTAGACTGACGGGCAAGTTTCTATTTACACTAAAGAGTATATACCATTTATTTTCAAAATCGCAAGTATATTTTGCCGATGTCTCGAAAAAAAACTGTACTCACACTGTCAGTTCCGCCAGGAACCAAGGAAAAACTAGAAGCGATCGCCCAAAAATCCAACATTCTCTGGGGCAAAGAACCCAGTGTTTCTGGGCTTATAGTCGCGATCGCCGAGCAGAAGCTAGAAATTGGTCAGCCCTTTGCTCTGAGTAAATCACAAGTATATATATTGTCTAAATCAATTGATGTACTTATAGATACAGGCAATCTGGGAGAAGCCCAAGTCCTAGCAGAACTCCTATTGGAGCGAGGAAACCTGGAAATTCCCCTACGGCAATCACTGATGCAGAAGGTAAGCCAACTTACTACTGAGGCATGGCGGATTTTGGTTGATGAAAAAATCAAAGCCCAGCAACCCTTTCGCCTGCTTTACGGCAACGCCCAGGCACAAGAACTAGAGTACACAGTCCGTTATGCCGAAATCTGCTTTTATGAGAAGCGCTTTTATCTGCAAATCTGGTGCGAAGAAACTGAAGATATTAAAGGCACTGATTTTCCCGAACTAATTCACAACCGATGCCTGCGCCTCGAACGGATTAAAGCATTGGTAACGGCTAGCGGAGAGTGGCAGCAAGCAGGTTTAGACTACCTGGAAGTGTGCTTGCACTTGCGCCGGGGATTAGTCAAGGCTTACGAAGCCAAAGATCGGGATATTAGCGATGAAGTGATAGAAGTTGGAAAACTACGCCAAATAGTCCGGCGCGTTAGCAATCCCTTTTGGCTTGTCCGCGAAGTGTTGCGCTATGGACAGGATTGTATTGTAGTATCGCCGGAAAATGTGCGCGATCGCATCAAACAAGAACTCCTTGCCAGCTACCAAAACTACAATCCCCCATCTGTAGGACTAAACAATCAATAACTTGCTCGAAATCAAATAATCTCTCAAAGTCCCTCTCCCAAGCTTGGGAGAGGGATTTAGGGTGAGGGCTATCCAAGTGAAATCGATGGAATTATTGCTAACCCTTCACGCAGATAACTTGCTTCAGAGTTGCCACCACTTCCACCAAATCCGCTTGATTTGCCATCACCTCATCAATCGGCTTGTAAGCACCAGGAATTTCATCCAAAAGTCCCGAATCTTTCCGGCATTCCACCCCCTCAGTTTGTTGAATCAAATCATCCAAAGAAAAGTGATGTTTTGCCTTTGTCCGAGACATCAATCGCCCCGCTCCGTGACTGCAAGAACAATAACTTTCGGCATTCCCTTTACCCTTGACAATGAAAGATTTAGCTCCCATAGAACCGGGAATAATCCCATAGTCTTCTTCCCGCGCTCGCACCGCTCCCTTGCGAGTCACATAGACATCTTCGCCAAAATGGACTTCTTTTTCGGCATAGTTGTGATGACAATTTACTGACAGCAAAGGTTTAGTTGGTTTGCCCCCAGCCAAATGTTTTTCTACCACCTTAGTAAACCGTGCCATCATCGCATTGCGATTAGCGCGAGCGTAGTCTTGCGCCCACTGCAAATCGCGCCAGTAAGCGGCAAATTGGGGCGTACCTGCGACAAAGTATGCTAGATCGGGATCGGGTAATCTAGTATTTGCCATCTTTGCCAATTCTCGCGCCGTACTGATGTGGCATTGTGCCAACACATTGCCAATATTGCGAGAACCAGAATGGAGCATTAACCAGACTTGATCTTCGGTGTCCAGACAGACTTCAATAAAGTGGTTGCCCCCACCCAAAGAACCCATTTGTCTCATCGCTTTGCCTTTTAAATCTTGCACTCCGGAATGCAAGTTTTTAAAATCAGCCCAGCGCTGCCAGTTAGCTGAATCCTTGTCCACATCTTTGTTTTCATTGAAACCAACGGGAATGCCAGCTTCAATATCCAACCGGATTTTCTTCAGTTTACCTTCTAGGCGATCGCCCTTAAAAGGCGTTTTAATTGCCATCATCCCGCAGTTGTGGACAAATACACCTGCTTTAAGCGCAAAATTACCATAAGCTGGCACAGCCAAACAGTAAACATCTTGTGTTTCTGACAAAGGAATCACATCTACTACTTTATGGTTGTATCCGTGCTGGTACTTCCTTCTGTTATCTGCTGGATCAAAGTTTTTGTGATGCAGCACAGTTGTTTGACCAGTAAATTTAGGAATTTCTCCCAAAAGATGAGATCTGGCAATTACCCAATCAGCCTTTTGCCAACGCCCTGAATAATTTTGTTGGATTAGGGTATAACCATCCTTATCAGTGGTAGTATAAAATGGCATCAAAGAGCTATCTAACTTGAGTTGACTAGCTTCTTGATAGCTGCCATCCCGTAACATGAATTGATGATCTGGAGTGCAAATAATTTCTTCGCCATTGTCCAGAATTACCTTCACCAAAGCTGCTTGGCGACGGGTTAGACGGGCAATAGCTTTTGCCGCCACAATTCTGCCCGTCTCAGTACAAGAAAATACCACTATCTCTTCCTGAGTCTGGGCTAATTCTGCAATTGGATAAGATTTACCATCGGCTAGGGGAATCAAAGTATCCCCAGAGAAGCAACCAATATCGACTCCCACAGCCGCTGGCATCAGCGCTTCCTTGGTAGCGATAACAGAACCAACTAAAGCACCTTTGCCCAAATGAACATCTGGCATCAGGGCAACGTGCTTAAATACAAAGGGCAGCGAAGCCACATTCTTTGCCATCTTGGTTTCATCTGACTTCAGTTCGTGATTCGCCCAAGACAATACAGGCACTGGCGTAGAAATTTCTAACTGTTCGTAAGGCATACTTTTTCACTTAACAGAATTTTGGGTTTACAATTGCTTTGTATTACAACTATACTACGCAGACCACCAATGTCAACCAATAAAGTTCGTAGTTGGGCTTTAGCCCTAATCCGGATTAGGGCTAAAGCCCAACTACAAACTTTTGCAAATCGGATAAAGTAGGTTTATGCCGATCATTATTGCCGAAAACCTGAGCAAAATTTACCCGGTAGCCGTCAAAGAACCGGGTATCAAAGGTACGCTGCGCCACTTCCTGCACCGTACCTATCGCCCCATTAAAGCCGTTGAGTCTGTCTCCTTCAAAATTGAACCAGGGGAAATTGTGGGATTTTTGGGCGCTAACGGCGCAGGCAAAACCACCACCCTGAAAATGCTGACAGGTTTAATTCATCCCTCCGGAGGAAGAGTAGAAGTTGCAGGTAGCATCCCCTTTCGGCGGGAAGCCAGTTTCTTGAAAAAAATCACTTTGGTAATGGGGCAAAAACAGCAGCTAATTTGGGATTTACCTGCCTTAGACTCCCTGCGAATCAACGCCGCTGTTTATAACATTTCTGAAAAAGCATTTAGTCATCGAGTGGGAGAACTGGCAGAAATGCTTTCTTTGGAAGGGAAACTCACCCAAGCGATGCGGAAACTTTCCCTAGGAGAAAGGATGAAAGCGGAATTGCTCGCCGCTTTGTTGCACGAACCCAAAGTTTTATTTCTGGATGAACCAACATTAGGTTTAGATGTCAATGCTCAATCCGCAGTGCGGGAATTTTTGCGGGATTATAACCAGCGGTATCAAGCTACCATTTTGCTCACCAGTCATTACATGGCAGATATTACCGCTTTGTGCCAAAGAGTGTTGTTAATTCATCAAGGACAGCTAATTTATGATGGCAGCCTAGAACAATTATTAGAGCGCTTTTCACCCTATCGCGAGGTGAAGTTAGAATTAGCTGCTCCAGCGTCTAAAATTGCGGCATTTCGCCAGAATGGAGCTAGCGATTATGGGGAAGTGGAAGTTATGGAAGGGCGAGAAGTGCGACTATTGGTCAAGCGAGAAGAGTTAACTCGGACAGTAGCCAAAATCTTAGCAGAATTAGACGTGCTTGACCTCACCATCACCGATCCCCCGATTGAAGAAATTATTGGGCGACTTTTCAAAGCTGGGGAAGTTTAATTGATTGCAGAATAGGGGAGAGCGATCGCCTATTTCTCTTGCCAAAAAATAAACTAATGACGAACTTTTCTGGCAATTGTTCCGGTCAGCAATAAAATTTTAACCATTAACTGTTTACTCTATCGAATATGTAACGCAATATCTAAATTGATACAAAAAGATTTTTGCCAAGGCTCTTGCCACCAAGCCTAAAATTTGGTTATCTTTACATAGAATCAATTATTTTCTCGTCGAAGTATTCAGGGAATCTACTGCAAAAGCCAAAAAACCTCTTTAGCTTAATACTCTTTAACTAGGTCTGCTGATGAAATCCCTGAATCAGAGGTTGGAATCTGTTGTCCAACTACTGACGTTTATTTGGACTGCTGCCATTGCTTCCACTCCTTTTTTAGCTTTGGCTACCGATATTTCCAACTCGGCGACGGCAGGGGGAGATAACCTGTCGTCCCAGACATCAAATAGTGTTGTCGTAACTGCTGGTCAAGCTACCTTAGAATTAATTAAAACTGGCGATCGCGCCGCAGCAGAACCGGGCGATACCGTAGTCTATCGACTTTCCCTGAAGAATACTGGCACAGTTCCCGCCACGACAGTTGTCATCACCGATACACTACCCTATGGCATCAGATTTCTTGCCAACTCAGTTCAAGCTTCCGTAACCACTACCACTGCTACCACCACAGTTAATTTAACGTCGGTGACTAGCTCCAACCGGACAATTACCTTCAACTATCCCACTTTAAATGGGAAAGAAAGTCTAAATATTGTTTATGCTGCCGTAGTGACTCCAGATGCAGTCAGGGGAACAGGCAGAAATCAAGCTCAAGAAACCAGAAGTAACATTGCCAGCCACCTGCTAAAAATTCGTCCCGGAATTTTATCTGATTGCGGCACGATTATTGGGCGGGTGTTTGTGGATAAAAACCATGACGGCGAACAGCAGGCAGGTGAACCGGGAATACCCAATGCGGTGATTTTTATGGACGATGGCAATCGGATTGTCACCGATGCCAATGGAGTATTTTCTCTGGCAAATGTATTGTCAGGCGATCGCACTAGCACTTTAGATCTTACCAGCGTCCCTGGTTATCAGATCGCCAAAAATACCGTCTTTATCGAACGCAATAGCCAATCTCGTCTGGCACGGTTAGAGCCGGGGGGACTTGTCAGGATGAATTTTGGGGTGGAACCGATTGTAGAAGAGGTGAAGCCATGAAATTTATTTACAAACCATTGGCTTTTCTCTCTCTCTTACAAGTTTGTTGGGGGCTATTTGCCAGTCAGATAGCTGTGGCAGAGGAGCCGAAACCCAAGAATCATCAAACAACTGGGTTGAATCCCCCATCTATCCCAAAAGAAGCAGGAGGAGAACTAACAATTACCACTGTTGCTGACCCAACGGCTAGCAATGAGATCCTACCATCAGCTAATCAAGACTGGGAAATAGACAATAGTGAAATTCTCCCCAAAGTGAGAGATTTGCAGGTTTTGCCCCCAGAAGCCAAACCTGCAAATTCTCAAGTTGAAAATTTCGGCTTTCTAAACGTTGATTTTCAGTTTGAACCCTCAACTCCTCCCATTGCTTCCCCCTATACTTCTCAGACTCCCCAACTCCCCAACGCCCCATCACCTACCCTTCCAGAAGCAAATAATCGGTTTGCAGAACTAAAAATTGAACTTAATCCTGCCAGCAACCCCCTTATCCCTGCCGATGGACGTTCCTTAGCCATGATTGAAGGTAAAATTACCAACGAAAATGGCGAATTGTTGAAAGAAGATGTCATAGTTACGCTAACTTCTAGTGCAGGGAAATTTGTTGGCAAAGACTTTGACGACGATATGCCGGGATTTCAAGTGTTGGTAAAAGAGGGAGAATTTACCATCCAACTGCAATCAGCCATCGAAGCCCAAAAAGTCAAAATTCGCGCCGCTGTGCAAGCCGGGGTAATTAATAATGGGCGGAATTTGCAACCCGCCGCGAGCGCTCTCCATACTCCCATCCCCACTAGCGAAGCTTATACTCAAGTGGAATTTATCCCCCATTTGCGCCCTTCCCTAGTAACTGGGATGGTAAACCTGCGAATTGGCGCTTGGGGAGCAAACTTTTGGGGCAGTCGCAGCAATTTTCTCAATCCCGATTTAATTGGCAAAGGCACTCAAGTTGACTTTAGTTCAGCGGTGTTTGCCACTGGGGGGATTGGCGAATGGTTATTGACAGGAGCTTATAATAGCCAACGCGCCCTAAATCAAAATTGCGATGGGGTGGCGTTGCTGCTCCGGGGACCGCAATTTTGCGAACAGAATTATCCCGTCTATGGAGATAGTTCGACTGTTGATTACCTGACTCCTTCGACAGATAGTTTTTACCTGAGATTAGAACGGCAATCCCCGGTTCCTGGCGCACCTACCGATTATGGGATGTGGGGAGACTATAATACCCAAGAGTTTGCCAGAGCCTCGCAATTTTATACTGCCACCACGCGATCGCTGCATGGTTTCAAGGGCAATATTAGTCTAGGCGATTTGCAAGTAACAGGTTTATACAGCCGGGATATTCAAGGTTTTCAACGGGATGCCATTGTTCCCGACGGCACAAGCGGTTATTACTTTCTTTCCCAAAGGTTAGTGATTGCAGGCAGCGAAAATCTCTTTGTGGAAACCGAAGAAATTAACCGTCCAGGAACAATCGTTGAACGGAAGGCTTTATATCGGGGTGCAGACTACGAAATCGATTACGATCGCGGTACAATTTTATTTCGCCGTCCCATGTTAGCCACAGAATTAAACCCCTTTGGCACAACTTTAGTCCGGCGGATTGTGGCCACCTATCAGTTTCAGGGGACGAGCAGCAATAACACCAGTCTGTATGCCGGACGCTTGCAGTACAACTTCTCCCAGGAAACCAATCATCAAAGTTGGTTGGGAACCAGTTATTTGCAAGAAAATCAAGGTTCGCGGACTTTTGAACTCTACGGCAGCGACTTGTTTTTACCTCTAGGGGAGGATTTACGGTTCATTGGTGAGTTTGCTCGTTCTCGGAATAGTTCCCTATTTTCCGGCAATGTCAGCGGTAATGCCTATCGAGTTGAATTGGCGGGAACCATATTTCCAGGGTTGCAAACTCGTTCCTATTATCGGTCAGTGGAAGCCGGATTTACCAACAATGCCACGGCGAGTTTCACTCCCGGACAAACTAGATATGGGGGGGCGATCGCCGCTACAATTACTCCTACCACTTACCTGAATTTAGGCTACGACTACGAATCTAACTTTGGCATTGCTCCAGCCGTCCGCACCGATTTCTTTGACCTGTTCAAACCAGCATCAGAAGTGGCTCCCGGTAGTTCGGTTAATAACGATTTGCGAACCATCTCCGCCGGATTTTTGCAAAAAATCGACACGGTGGATTTGAGCTTCAATTATGTCAATCGTTCCCGCACCGACCGCGCTGGAAACCTATTTAATAGCAATTCTAGCCAATTGGTATCCCAGTTAAACGTACCTTTAACTGAAAGCTTGGCTTTCCGCGCTCAAAACGAGTTAAATCTATCCGGTAGCGACCCCCTCTATCCCAACCGGACAACGACTGGTTTAGAATGGGCGGTCTATCCTGGAGTCAAAGTCAGATTAGCCCATCAATTCTTTGATGGCGGCCTATTTAGTCGCAACTCCATTACCAGCCTAGATACAATTTTGGAGCAATCCCTAGGGGAAAACACCTCTTTAACCGGGCGCTACTCCATTATCAGCGGCTTGAATGGCACTGGCGGACAGGGAGCCTTGGGGATTAATCATCGAGTGGCGATCGCTCCTGGTTTGCGAGTTACCCTAGGTTACGAACATATTTTCAACAACCTCTATCTCAACGGAGCCGCTGGACAAACCTTTGCCCAACCTTATGCTCCCGGACAAAGCGGTTCCGCCTTGTCCCTAGCCAGCGGCGATAGTTATAGCGTTGGGGTAGAATATCTCGAAAATCCCGATTTCAAAGCCAGCGGTCGCTTTGAACAGCGGCTAAGTTCTGGTGGCAACAACACCGTCATCAGTTTGGCAGGTGCAGGCAAAATTTCTCCCGAACTAACCGGATTGCTGCGCTACCAACAAGGCAACTCCTCCAACCAATTACTGAGAGGTTTGGGAGACACCGCCACTCTGAAACTAGGACTAGCCTATCGCGACCCCAGTAACGACCAATTTAACGGTTTGTTGCGCTACGAATTTCGCCAAAATCCCTCCACCATTCCCGAAACCTTGCTCCTAGGTAGCGGTACAGGTTCCACCGACCACGTAGTTTCCGCCGAAGGCGTTTATGCCCCAGATTGGCAGTGGGAATTTTATGGCAAATATGCTATGCGCTACAGCAACACCTTCCTAGCCCAAAATTTCAGTAACAGTAGCACTGTCTATCTATCCCAGCTACGAACTACCTACCGAATGGGTTACGACACCGATTTAGCCGCTGAAGTGCGCTGGATTGGTCAACCATCAGTTAATTTTAGCGAAATTGGTTTTGCCATTGAAGGAGGTTATTATTTGACTCCCGATTTACGTGCCTATATCGGCTATAGTTTTGGCGGGATTGATGACCGGGACTTCAGCGGTTATCGTTCCGCTGGCGGTCCATACATTGGGATTACCTTCAAAGTCAATGAGTTATTTGATGGCTTTGGCAGACAAACCCCAGTCCCTGCACCTGTCAATTCCCAGCCATTATTACCCCCGGCGAGCGTTGAAACATCCCTAGGGATTTATTCCCCACCCCCCCGATAATTAATTTGGAGTTCAATTATTAACCACAAAGACACAAAGACACTAAGCAGTCGTATGCCATTGCTTTAACTTTATTTCTTTGTGCCTTTGTGACTTGGTGGTTAATTGGAAATTAATAATTTACAAGAATTGTCAACAATGTCTAAATCAAAATTAAAGATCTTTAATTTCATTGCCTCAATTTTGATGTTTGTCAGAGCGTTCTTTAGCAACCTATTCAACCGTCAACCATCCCCAATTCCCAAATCAACTGTTAACAAGAAGTTGAGATGGGTGGCATTAGGATTAGCCTTGGCATTTTCCCAGAATCTCTTGATTATGATGTTGGCATGGCTGCCTGTGGTATTTTTTCCCACTAAAGTTATGGCAGCATCCTGCGTTCCGAATATACTGTATGCGATCGCCGCTCTTAATCCGCCTGCCGATTACACTCCACAAATATACACTATTAATGTTGCTAGTGGGACTCCTACTTCAATTGCCACTCTGGATTTTGGTGCCGGCAGTCCAGCTGGAACGGCTGCCAACGGTGCCGCTGCCTTGGCTAGAGATTCAACTTCAGCTACAGGCCGACTGTACTACATAGAATTTAATGCCGCCAGCCCTGCTGTTTCCTATTTCGATCCAACTACAAATACCAGCACTTTTGTTGGTCAAACTGGTACTGCTGGTATTATCTTCAATAAATTGGCTCAACAATCTGGCACAGGAGATCTCTATGCCATGGGAGGAAATCCCAATGATTTGTACAAAATTGATAAAACTACAGGTGCAGGTACTTTAGTTGGTACGCTTGGCGCTCCTTTTCCCGCTGTTGGTATTCCTAAAGGCGGCGATATAGCTTTCGATCCTAATAACTCTAGCAGGTTGATTGTGTCTGTTACCGCTCCATTCACAACCGCCATTGATCTCTATGCTGTTGATGTGGGAACTTTAGCTGTAACTTCTCTTGGTAGTAGCTCTGCTTCTGGGACACTTTCTACTGCTCTCGCTTTCGGACCAAATGGTAATCTTTATGCTAATAGTAATGGTAGTGTTGTTGAAATTAATCCCACTACCCTAGCTACAACTACAATTGGCTCTCTTGGTGCTGTGGAGGTTGACGATTTTGCCAGCCTACCTACACTCACCCCTACTATCGATCTCAGCATTAACAAAACCTCTAACTTGTCAAGTGTTAATCCCGGCGATTCTATTACCTATACTATTACTCTGACTAATTCAGCGGCAGGCTGCGATGTTAGCGGTATTTCTTTAACCGATGTTTTATCGGCAAATGTAACTTTTGTCAGCTTAAGTTCTTCCATCTCAACTGCTGCTGCTGGAACTATCGCTGGCGGTGGTTCTATTACAACTAACACCAGCAATCCTCTGGATGCCACAGTTGGATTGAATGCTGGTTCTACAGCGACTTTTACCATCAATGCGACGGTTAATGCTGGTACAGCAGGTGCAACTATCCAAAATACTGCCACGGCAACTCTGCCTACTGGTGTAACCTTACCTGGAGGAGGAACCAGTATTAGTAAAACTGCTTCGGTTACTGTTAACTCGGCAACAACAACAGTTGTGCCGCAGGCTTATAAATCGGTGAAATGGTTGAGGGATAACGACAGTACGGGGACGCTGACACCGGGGGATGATTTGCAATACAAAATCTCGATTGTCAATCCCAGTGCTACCCAAGCCATTAGTAGTGTCGTTATTAGCGATGTTGTCCCAACCCAGTTGCAAGTATTAATTGATGGCAGCAATGCCATTGGTTTACCAACAGGTTTCACTGTTGCCTCTAGCCTGCCTACCAGCAGTTTTAATGGCACTGGTTCCACAATTAAATTTACTGAAGCGGGAACCCTAGCAGCAGGCAGTACCCAATCCCTGACATATAATACGCGAATTCTCTCTGGGGCATCTAGCCCGATTACCAACCAAGCTTTAGTCAACTATCAAGGGGATGGCGGTACGGCTTTGGCTGCCACTGCCAGCGACTCGACTAATAGCACTGCATCAGGTTCTGGTACCAATGCTGGTACGCCGACATCAGTTCCCAATGGCAGCGGTGGGGGTGGAGATATTGCCCAAGCGAGTGGTAGTAGCCTACCGATTGTAAAATTTGTCAGCCCAGTTACGCCCACTGGGACTAAATCTGTTCGCCTATTTCAAGATGTGGATGG
Organism: uncultured cyanobacterium; assembly: GCA_936920195.1. Classification (GTDB taxonomy): domain Bacteria; phylum Cyanobacteriota; class Cyanobacteriia; order Cyanobacteriales; family FACHB-T130; genus CAKZHE01. Next base: position 19,316 of record CAKZHE010000072.1, read on the forward strand.
CAGTGGCAATTTAACTACTGGCGATGTGGTGGAGTACACGGTTACTTACACTAACAATAGTGGGGCGAATGTGACTAACTTCCTGGCTACTGATACGCTACCGAGTGGGTTGAGTTTTGTGGCTGGGAGTTATAGTTTTGCGGCAACTAATGGGGTGGCTGCTACCACGGTGACGGCAAATGCGACTTATAACGGCACTACAGACAAGAATCTTACTTCTACTACTACTGGACAATTGGGCAATAATGGCGGTCAAGTGACAATTAAATTTCGGGCAACTGTGACGGCAACGGCGGGAACTTCGATTCAAAATCAAGCTGTGGCTACGTCTTCTGGAGCGGTTAGTCCATCCCTAACTGATGCCCTTTCTGCTCCCGGAGACATTGCCCAATTACAGGATGATGGCATTAATCAAGGTAACTTGTCCGGGACTGGAGATGATGATCCCACAGTAATGACAGTTGGTTCGACGGGAACACCCGATGCTCGGTTGCGGTTGGTGAAGCGGGTTACTTCGGCTACTCGGAGTGGGGCGGTTTTGAGCGGGATTGATTTTAATAGTTTTGTTGATGACCCCAATGATACCAATGATAATGCTTCGGGTTGGTCGCAATTGTCCCCTGTAGGCGTGTTGCAACTAGGGACAACTACGCCGTTACAAAGTGGGGATGAAGTGGAATATACCGTCTATTTACTCTCCGATGGTCGCTCTCAGGTAGTTAATGCCAAAATCTGTGATTTGATTCCGACTGGAACAACGTTTATCAATGATAGTTTTGGGACGGGTAAGGGAATTTCTTTCAATCGCGCGGGGACGATAACGGCGCTGACAAATGCGGTTGATACCGATGCCGGGGCGTTTTATGGCACTTTGGTGCCGTTACCAACTGGTAATGTTTGCTCTAGTCAAACTAATGCTAATGGGACTGCGATCGCCAATTTAGGATATTTTCCCACGACTCTAGGCAGTAATTTCGGTTATATCCGCTTCCGAGTCAAAATCAATTAATTTGTTTGATTTTTGCGAGAAAAGCGATTAGCTTGCTTATTTCCATCAGCCGTGATTAGCGAGAGAACCCCAGTTTTTAGAAACAAACTGGTAATGGGAGCGTCAGAAATCATAGCCTAATCAGGAATACCACCTTTTTATGATGCGCTCCTCTCGCCACCAATCCACCGCATCTCTCATTACTGTCTTCAGTCTAATGGCAGTTGCGACTGTACCAATTTTGACTTCTACACCAGCAGCGGCGCAACTCTTTCCCCCACAAACCAACAATCCCGAAGGTAGACTCTTTTCCCCACCCTCAACTACAGTTACTATCCCTTCGGGGACGACTATTCCGATTCGCTATAACGATGCGAAAAAGATTGTCATAGCTCCCAATGAAAGCTTGCCCCTAACTTTAAATGTGGCAGCTAATGTGAGAACTAGAAGCGGGACGATTTTAATTCCGGCTGGTAGTCAAATTGTGGGACAACTGCAACCAGTTAGCGGTGGTTCCCAATTTGTGGCGAAAGAATTGGTTTTTTCTGACAATAAACGACAACCCCTGGATGCCACTTCTGATGTGATTACCAAGACAGAAGAGGTACGCCAAGGGGGAGATACCAGCGCCATTTTACAAGGAGCCTTAATAGGAGGAGCCGCCGCAGCAGCGATCGCTATTATTACCGGAGACCATGCGATCGCGACAGAGGAAGTTTTAGGCGGCGCTGCCCTAGGAGCGCTCGGTCAACTACTTTTAGGTCAAACTAAAACTGAGGTGATTGTTATCAACCCCAACACTGACCTCAATTTAACCTTGCGCTCCAACCTCGCCCTGCGCTAACATTTCCCATTCCCCAGAATTAAGATTTTCCTGGAGGCAATTCCGGAGCCTTCCCAGAAGATGGTGGCGCTGGTGCCGGACCAGCAGCTGGTGCTGCCGAACGACGGCGCGTAGGCGGGGCTTCTTCTGATGACACTCGCCGACGAGTTCTGACTGGGGCAGATTGTTCCTCCGATGAGTATTGACGAGTCCGGCGATACACCGGGGTGTTATCATTGTCATCATCATTCCGGTTATAGCGCGGTCGATAGGAACGCCGATTCCCCTCAGTATTTTCTTCCCGCTCCACTGACCCATAAACAATGTTTCTGGGCTTAATGGGTTTGCGCTTAATCTGAGGCTTGCGATCGCCCAGATTGGGTAATTCGGGAAACTTCTCTACAGGCATCCCCTCAACGGCTTTGGAAACAAACTTTCGCCAAGTCGCCGCCGCCGTGCCGCTAGAACCCCAAGTTGGCCGATTATTATCATTGCCCAACCAGACACTCACTACTAATTGGGGAATGTAACCGACAAACCACAGATCGCGAGCCTGGTCGGAAGTGCCAGTTTTACCTGCCACCGGACGATTATCTAATTGGGCAGCCACACCAGTCCCTTCATTGACTACCCCTTTTAGCAGCCAAGTCATGATCGCCGCAGTATCTTTATCTAAAACTTGTTCCTTTTTAAAGTTAGCTTGGTAAACCAGGTTGCCGCGACGGTCAAAGATCCGCCGAATGCCGTGAGGTTTGATATGCGCCCCTTGGGTGGCAAGAGTGCCATAGGCTCCCGTTAGTTCTAGCATCGTCACTTCCGAAGCTCCCAAGGCCAAGGAATAGCTGGGATAAAGCTTAGATTCAATCCCCATTTTTTTGGCGATCTCGATAATTGGGTCCCAACCCACATCAAGTAAGACTTTAACTGCGACAATGTTGATGGAGGATTTGATGGCATCGCGAATGGTCATCGAACCCCGGTGTTGAGCGCTAAAGTTTTTCGGGGTATAGCCGTCGATGATTAATGGCGCATCCTCATAACTGTTATAGGGGCTAATTCCAGAAGCGATCGCCGTCGTATATACAAACATTTTAAACGTCGATCCGGGCTGCCGTTTAGCTTGGGTAGTCCGATTAAATTGCGTTCCCCCGAAATTCTTGCCCCCCACCATGACTTGAATTTGACCATTCCGGGGATCAATGCCTACCATTGCCGCCTGTTCAAAGTTTTGTCCAGGGCCATTTTCTTTCACCGTCTCTTGTACGGCTTTTTCGGCTAGTTCCTGCCACTTGGGATTGAGAGTAGTTTCTACGGTTAAACCGCCCATGTCCAGCACTTGTTTAGGAACCACCGTGGGCAGTTCCTGTTGGATATATTCGGTAAAGTAGTGGGAAGCTCGATTTAGTCGTTTGGGTGGGCTAGGCTTAACAGTTAAAGGGGATGCGATCGCCTCTTTTGCTTGCTCGGGAGTAATATAGCCCGCTTGCAACATTTCTTGTAAAACAATATTCCGGCGCTTGCGAGCGATTTCTTTATTCCGGAACGGTGAATATTCGCTCGGAGCCGGAGGTAAGCCCGCCAGAGTTGCCATTTCTGGCAGCGTCAACTCATTCACCTTTTTGCTGAAATATACCCAAGCCGCATCAGCTACCCCATAGGCACCAGAACCCAAATAAACTAGATTTAGATAGCGTTCTAAAATCTGTTCTTTACTTAGGGATTCTTCAATTTTTTGGGCAAGTCGAATCTCTTTGGCCTTCCGGATAAATTTGCGGTCTTGATCCAAGAATACAATCCGCGCTAGCTGTTGGGTAATGGTGCTAGCCCCTTCCACTACTCCTCTAGCTTGTAAGTTAGAAATTACCGCTCTGAGAATCCCTTGGTAGTCGGCACCATCATGGGAATAGAAGCGACGGTCTTCAATGGCAATAAAAGCTTCCACTAAAGTGTTCGGAATTTCCTTGATTTTCAGCTTTTCGCGGGTGGCTTCTCCCTGCTGTTGCAGGATAGATCCATCGGCAGCTTTAATAGTCAGAGTATTGTCGCGAACATAGGTTAAAACATCAACGGTTGACTCTGGTAATTGCTTTTCTAGGTAAACCCAAGCATAGGAGAGTCCTACTAAACTGCCGCCCAAACCCATAGTAACCCAGAACCACAGGCGGAAAAAGACTGGGCGGCGGCTGAAAACCAGCCCAATTATTTCTTTGGAGACGGGATGGGTAAATAGGGCAATCAGCGGTTGGGGAATTTTGAGCGGTTGACGAACTTTCGTTTGGGGTAGTTGCTCTGCGGCTAAGTCTCCGGTTGCTTCAGTTAGTGGCTCTGCAACTGCTGTCGCTGTATTACTTTCAGTTTCTGCCGAGGCTGTATGGCTATCAATGGCTGTTTCCCGGGCAGTTGTAGCAGTGGCTCCATTGCCCTCCGTGGCTGGTAAGGTTTCTGTTACTACCTGACTTTCGGACGCAGGTACAGATGCCTTTGATGCAGAGGCATAGAATTTGCTTGATAGCTCTTTAATTTTGGGGATAAATTTGGACACATCCACTCCTCATAGACACCACAAGCCCCATGATTAGCTCTTAATTGTTGCTTATTTTAGGACTTGGGACTGTTATTTGATCTTTTGGGACTTTATATCTCTTTCCAAGGATAGAGGTAAAAAGTTTTAATCTGAAAACACCACCACACTAAATATTGCCAGTTGCGATTATCGTTATATTAATCTGTTGTTGTTCTAGCATCCTCAAGGCTTTGTGACAGGAAGCGATCCGGCTCCCAGAGTCGGCTAGACTAAGTTAGTCCCCCGAAGAACCTGATAGTCTATTTAGAGGTTTTTCGTTCCCCCAGCTTTTTTTCAGGATGAATTTGACGGTTCTGGTAACGGATGCTGAATCTTTAATTTGGTTGTTGCCGCCCCTCCCTAAACATAAATAACCAAGCGATCGCAGACGAGCGCCATTCTGGGGGGAGATGGCGATCGCTTTTTTGGACTTTACCAGTAAGTCTTCAATCTGTCTAGTATTTTTTCGCCTCAAGTAGCTAATTAGGCGGTTAACTATCTAAAAACTCAGTGTCATTGCTGTTGTAATCATCGAAATTTCTGCCAAATTTGGGTGAGGTGATGATGTCTTCATAATTAGTCACAGCGCTGGTACTAGCATTCTCCGTATCATCAGGTATAATTGGTTCTCCTTCCGCACTTTCAATCAATAAATGGGATGAGGTTTGAGTAATTAGAATTTTAGGATCGGAAAAATTACCAAATAGGGTAACTGGAGCAGTTTGTCGATAGGATTGAAACTCTTCCCAAGAAAATATTGCCCCGTTTTCTTGGGCAATTTTTTTATTTTCTTCATCAATTTGAGCTTCAAATAAACAGGCATTGGCAAGACTGACAAATCTTAAATTTGTCATCAAGAGATTAGCTCTGCTTAAATTGGCTCCATCTAGTCTAGCTCCGGTGAAAGTAGCCCCGTAAAGATTGGCATCAGTCAGATTTGCCCAAGATAAATTGGCCTCTTGTAAGTTGGCATTAACTAAATTAACTCCAATTAATTCTGCTCCAGATAAATTCGCTTGCCAAAGATTGGCTTCTGTCAGCATTAAACGATTTAAACAGGCTCCTGCCAGTTGCATCTGGCTGAGACTATGGCGCGATCGCTGCCAAAAAGCTGTAGGAGAAAGAGCTACCGTCCGTCCAATAAATGCGAGCAAGCGATGGGGATCGAATTCTTGGAAAAAATTGGGATCGCTACAGGGGAAAAAAGGAATTTGGGTTTCTTTGGCGATCGCGCACAATAATAAAAAAACATTCAATCCCACAGCGGCATCAATTTGTAAAGTATTTAAGGAATTGCCTAGGGCTTGCTGATGGGTACGAACCGCGCTGACTAACCCCTCATCTAACCACCGTCCTTGACAATAAAATCGGTAAAAATGCTCTAGACGTTGAAACAAAATGGTAAAAGAAAAACTGACCGAATGGCGCAGTTCTTCTCGCCGGAGGCGCTCTAACACTAATTCTTCAATATCGGAAGATAATAAACCATACCCCAGCAAATGATAGAGGTGTTCTGCGACCTGAATGGGAGAGTCAATGGCAAAACTTTTAGCTCCATAGCGGTCAGTGACTTGGGTGGTAATAGCTTTTAGTTGGTCAGCAATCGCTTCTGCCCCTAGATATTCCCCTAACTTGGGGTGAGAAAATTCTAAACAACTAGAAACTTTCAAGAAAAATACTGGTAAATCAGGAAGAGAAATTGGCGAAGATTCTGATTGGAGGTTGAATTTTCTTTGATAGCCGCCAGTTTGGAGAATTTGTAGCGCTTCCTTCTGCATTTGCTGGCGGACTTGTTGGGGCGATCGCTCTTGGAGTAAATTGGCGATCGCTTCCAAACTGCGGCAGACATGAGCTAATCCTTCCCGGACTTCCAATAAAGGAGCGCTATTGGTAATCCCTTCCCCCAATAACCATCGGCAAATCCGGTCAAAAATCTCCCATTTCACCTGACTATCAGCCAACTGAAAAATGCTGTCTTCCAGCAATCCATTCCGATGCAAAATCCCTAACAAATAAAGCATCAGCGGTTGAGTTACTAAATCGGCTAATTCCTTTGTTCTGGGCAAAGCGCGAAATGCGCCCCCTTGTTTCAAAAAGGCAAAATAGCCGTGGGCAATGGATTTAGATTGCAAATTTGTCCATTGCTTAAACCATTGCTGAAACTCTTCCTGTGCCATAGGCTGAATAATTATCCGTCGCCAATGGACAAGATCTGCCAGTAAATCTTTAGTTCCTAAATTCCAATCTCTAGATTGAAAGCTAGAGCTAGTCAGGATAACTTTATGGCGAAACTTGCCGGGAGTTTGAAAGCGTCCCAGTTGGGAGAGAAAAATATTTAAACCCCGTTCGGTTTGCGGTTGGTGGGGAGGAAATAATTCATCTAAACCATCCAACAGCAGTAAACAGGGAGGATGGGCGGGGGACAACCAACCATCAGCGCGATCGCAGCGGCCTAGGGGAAAGGCCGATGCTAAAGTTTGTTCTAAAGTTTGCCCTAGGGTAGCGTCTCGTAGGTTAATTGGGATGGGCATCCAGCGCGGGTATAATTCTTGTGCTACTTGCGCGGCGAACATTTGACAAAAACTGGTTTTACCCCCGCCAGGAGGAGCTTCAATGGCAGCGATCGCTTCCGGATCATCTAATTGAGCGATCGCCCATTCCATCAAGTTAATCGGGGCGGGTGGGGCGTTTACCCCTGTCTCCTTGACTTCTCGACCTTTGAGGGGAATATATAAATCTTTCAGGGCAAATAATTCCCCCAGCATCGGTTCGCTGAGAGCTTGCAAGAGCGAGGCGCGGTAATACTCCCGCTCTAGATTAATGGTAACTGTCCCCGTCGGCGGCGCGATCAGAGTATTTTCCACTACAGATAACACAGAGCCTACCATTGCCCTGCCGACACTGGCATCGACAAAATTGCCCAGACGGACGAACTTCTGTAATTGCGCCAAGGGGAGAGCATTTTCCACCACTGCCGCTAGCAAATGTCCCGGCAAGCCATTAATCAAGCGCTGAACGAGCAATCTCGCCTCGACGCTTTCTGCACCATTTACTACCAACCAAACTTCGTTTAGTCCCCGCAGTTGTTTAACCAACAGGGATTCGGTGTCTAAATTTAGGGCTTGTTCCGCCTCAAGATCGCTTAAACGGCTAGTTCGCAGGGTTTTCAATAGCGCCTGCAATTTTTGGTCAGCTAAGGGCAGATCCTTTGCCCCTGCCCAGGGTATCCTGGCTCTATCTAGCCAAGGGCGTTTTAACTCAGTTTCCTGCTCCAAAATCCTATAGAACGCATTCAGGTAGGCGATTTGGAAAGTTAGCCAAGTACCTTCAGCACGTTTCAATGGTTTTTTGCGGCTGAGAGCGCGCAGCACCCCCACAGTCACTTGAGAAATTGGGAGAGCTAGTTTTTGGGCTGCTTCTAAAGGCAATTCCAAAATTTCTGTGATGGGGCTGACATCAAAGGGAGTCAGACTCTTGGCTTCTATGTCTTGGACAATCCGAAAGGCTACGCCTGCCACTTGGGGAATAGAACCACCCAGTTGCCTTAAGTCTATTTGGCGCTCTGCTAGCCAATGCCTAATGCTCAGGCTCATTCCACCTCTTTAGTTGATAGTTCATGGTTGGTGCGGGGGTGTTCCTTGCTCTGAACGCTGAAGAATAAATAATGCACAACCTGACAGACTACTTTGGGAATAGAGAATTGGGAAGACCCTAGATTCGAGATCTGAATTCAGTGACAGTTCCTGGTTTGCAAAAATGCAACGCCTCCAAATTTAATCCGATCAATTGTTACAATTGCCGTAGTCTGGATTTCTGGACTGCCCCTGCCAACTAAGCGTCTAAAGAAAATTATGAGCAAAATATCAATTGCAGGATTAGCGATCGCTACGAATTTGTTTGTCGGTAGTGCGATCGCCCAACCTATTACCATGAATTCGCAGCCTAGTCCTACTCAAGACCTACCTAGCAGCGTCAATTTAAAACCTGCCACTATTCAAGGAACGCGGGGTGCTGGCGCTCAATGTCGAGTGGGCGCAGGATTTTTGTCATTTTTCGATGCTACCAAATGCAGTTCAGAGTTGCCAGAGGCTGAAGGCAGCACCAGAGGAGTGAGAGTAGAGCGATCGCCTAGTCCTACACCTATTTATAACAATGTTACTAGCGATCTACCATCTCATACTGCTGCTACTATTCAAAAAGTCCAGACTCGCGGCGGCGATCAATGTTTAGTGGGCGCAGGGTTTTTAGCGACTTTAGATGCTACTCAGTGTGCTGCTGCCCCTGATGTTCCAGCCAATCATCTCCGGGGAGTCAGAGCCGAATCTCGCCCGTAGGGGCAACCCCCCCGTGGTTGCTCTGATGCTAGGGTAGGCACAGGGGCTATCCCCCTACACTGTTTTGCAAATTAGGAGTTATTTTCATGTTGCCAAAAATTGCCAGGATTTTGGGTTTAAGTGTATCTACTATTGCTGGTTCGGCAGCTTTATTTTGTACTAATCTGATTTTTCCGGCAGCTGCTAATGCTTGGTTTGATGTTTGCAACCAGTCCGGAGAAAATATCTCTGTGGCTTTTGCTTTTTATGAGGATAATTGGAAATCTCAAGGTTGGTGGAATCTAGATTCCGGTAGTTGTGCCAGACTTTATCCCGAAGACTTAAAAACTAAAAATACTTATTATTATGTTTATGCCAAGGGCAATCAAGGCGGCGAATGGACAGGCGATCGCGCTTTTTGTACAGTTACTCAAAAGTTTCTGTTAGCCAATGCCAATCAAGTTTGTCGCGGCAATAACCGAGTCTGGAAGAACTTTATTGAAGTATTTACAGGAGAATATAGCAATTACACTATGAATTTAAGCGATTAGGGAATAGGGAATAGGGAATAATAGGGAATAGGGGGGAGAGGAAATAGGGGGGAGAGGAAATAATAGGGAATAGGAGGGAGAGGAAATAATAGGGAATGAGGCGATCGCAGTTTTCGCACTCTACTAATTTAATCATTTCCAGGACTTCCGCAACACCTCTATTAGTAGGGTGTGTTAGCGCAGCGTAACGCACCATAAACGCTATATGCAGAGCAACTGCGTAAGTCCTGAGAATGACATAATCCCATTATTAAAACGAGTAGATTCCCCAATTCCCAATTCCCAATTCCCAATTCCCAATTCCCTGTTCCCTGTTCCCTGTTCCCAATTCCCTGTTCCCTGTTCCCAATTCCCTTTTAACCCGAAATATCGGAGGCAGTCCGAATTGATTCTAATTTAATCAATATTTTCGGTTTCAGTTTTTCAAACTCTTGCTTCAGTAATTTCTTACTCGTTTGGGGTTGAGCAGCTGAAAACAGTGACTGACTATTGTTTGCCCAATCTAAAAGCATTTTTCGTTGGGCTGGAGCAATAGTTGAAGTCATAATATTTGCACAACGCTGCGGATTTTCTATGGAGAAGAATAGAATCCGATAGTCACCATATTCTCCGAGATTGCGTGCTAATTCTTGACCTAAAGGTGTTTTTAAATCTAGATAGCAAGGCATCCACCGCGCCCCTATGTCTCGGTTGTACAAAGCGGTGATCCAAAGAATCATCGGGTGGGGGGACATTAAAAACAGAAACTGATTATAGCGAGTGCTAATTTGGCGATTCATCACTTCCTGTTTGTGTAGCATTACCCACACAGTTGCCCCAACTTCTATGGTAGTACGAAGTATATGGGGAAAGACAATTTCGGCAATGGGTTTATTTTTAGGCCAAGCAGCTATTCGACAAGCATCGTCGAGGGAAACGGCAAGTATCGGTTCTACTGGAGGCGTTATTATGGGTTTAGGTTTAGCAGGTACTTCTTTAATTGGATTTTCTATGGGTCTGCTGGGACTCAAACTCTTTTCTATTTGTTCTAATACTCGTAATACTTCGGTAGAACTTTGGGGGCGATCGCTCGGTGATTTGGCGAGACAACTCATCACCAAGTTTTCTAAAGCTTTCGGTAGTTTTAGATGGGGATTAACTTGATCGAAGGTTTTGGGGGTGAGGAAGTGATGGGATTTGTACCAGCCACCAAAGGAGTGAGTTTCGGCGTGGAGGGGCATTTCGCTAGTTAGCATTTCAAACATCATCACGCCCAAACTATAGATATCGGAACGATTGTCTAACTCCTTGCCTTCCATTTGTTCGGGAGAGCAATAGGCCAGGGTTCCCATAAAGGAGTGAGTTTGACTGCTGTCAGATTGGAGCAGTTTAGCAATCCCAAAATCTAGGATTTTCACTAATTCTCCTAACGTCGCATCTTTAATAACAAGAATATTGCTAGGTTTAATATCCCGATGAATAATTGGACAAAGTTCATTTTCAATGAAGATCCCTTCGTGGGCGCACTGCAATCCCAAACAAATTTGACGACCTAAAGTTAAAAATCGAGCTAGTGGCAATGGTTTGGGCTTGATTAATTCGCTCAATCCATCACCTTTGAGAAATTCCATCACATAGAAGGGTATTTCAGTATCGTCGATACCGTAATCCCTAACTCGGACAATATGAATGCTTTTTTCGCCCAGCAAAGCACAAATTGTCGCTTCGCGCTCGAAGCGATCGCGCATTTTTCGATTCAGCAGCGTATGGGAAAGGAATTTGACTGCTACAGGTACGCCGCCCAGTAACATATCTCTGGCTAGATACACTCGACCCATTGCACCTTTGCCTACCAACTCAATGAGTCGATAGCGGTTGGCGAGTAAGCGACCAATGTTTGGGTCTGGCGACATTTTGGCAGCTCCGCTATTTTGGAGCATTTGATTGAATCTACCTATTTATCAAAAGGTGAAAACAGATAAGAAACTGAGGATTGGGAAGCCCAAAATTTAAAATTCTGGCTTCCCAATCCCTATTTTCCCAGAAACTATCCTGGTCAGCTAGTCTGGTAGCCCTATGAGCCAAGCCGAAAATTTCAGGGCAATCCTATTCTGGCTGACGTTCCAAAGTTGCCTCCATAGTGCTGGTGAGGTAATTAACTGCAATGATGCCGCTGGAGACGTAGTAGGTGTTGTCATCCACTCGATAGAAGGTTTCAAAACCACTACGACGCTGGCGATCGCCGAGTACCCAGTAACGCTGCACAATTGATTCTGGCCCTACCCAACCTTCGCCTTCAACACGACCAAGAATGCTGTGTTGTAGGACAAAAGTATATTGGCGCTCTCCAGCATCCAAACGGCCTCGATACTGAAAGGAAATTTCCTCGCGATCGCTGCCTGGAAAAATCAGCTTTGTCACCATTGTGAACCAGTTTTCCCGACTCCAAGCCACTATGGTTTTACCTTTGACGGTAATGGGCATACCATTGCGCTCCATCCAGTTGCCTTGGAGCATCCAGCGTCCTGCCTCCATTAAAAATTTATGTGTCACAAAGTAGCTACCTTTTGCCGGGAGTGCGGTACCGTCTAGAAACACGCCTTACTGCATCATAATAGCGATCCTAAAATTAGAGGATGAAAGGCGGCAAATCAAGTATAACCGCTTCGGGGGAGGTGGGAAGGTGGGGAGTTAAGAATATTAGGAAGTTGGAAATACGAAATAACTTTTTTTTCACCTCATCACCCCACCTCCCAATCACCCCATCACCCTTTTTAAGTTGTCCAAATATCCCCTAGGAGCTTGGCTTGCTTGGCTCCTGTTACTTTGGGTAGGTTGCCGGGAATGCCCCCAACCCGCCAGTAAGCCAAAACTGCAAAGGCGATCGCTTCTTTATTATCAGCGCTTAATCCCCATTGATCGGTGGTTTCCACCAAAATGGGGGATTGGCGATTGGGAAGAGAATAGTTTTCTGGTGCATTCAATAGGTGTTGCAGGCGTTGTTTGAGGTAAAGATTGCGACTGCCACCGCCACAGAGTAACACGCGATCGGGCATTTGGGATAAAAAATTGTTATAGCTCAGGACAATACTAGCGGCGGTGAATTCTGTCAGGGTGGCTAGAAAGTCGGCGGGATTAAGTTGTTCGGTGGTGGCATCTGTCAAACACTCCTGAAAATAATCCCAGCCAAATAATTCCCGTCCGGTGGATTTGGGCGGGAATTGCTGAAAATATTCGTGAGCGAGCCATTTTTCTAATAAGGGGGTGCAGACAGTTCCGGTTGCTGCCCAAGCGCCATTATTGTCGTAGGTTTGAGCGCCCTGGGATAGATGATGGACGGCTAAATCAATTAAGCTGTTGCCGGGACCAGTATCCCAACCAAAGATACCATCTGACCAGCGATCGCCCTGACGGGGGGGCAGATAAGTTAAGTTGCCAATGCCGCCAATATTCTGTACGCAGCGGGATTCCGTGGGATGACTGAGCAAACAAGCATCGATTTTGGAGACTAGGGGCGCTCCTTGTCCCCCAGCGGCAATATCGGCGACTCGAAAGTTGTTGACGGTGGTAATTCCGGTCAATTCGGCAATGAGACTGCCTCGACCTAGTTGCAGACTGTAGCCTAATTTGGCGTGGTGAGAGGTGGCTTTTTCTGGTTTCGGAGGCCGATGGTAGACGGTTTGACCGTGGGAACCGATTAGTTGGACGGAATGGGTGTCAGCTTGAATTGCTTGGGCTGCTTGGGCAAAGGAGAAGGCGATCGCATCATCCAATTCTGCCAGTTCCAGCATGGATAAAGCTCCGCCAGCACAAACTTGTAAAATCCGCTCTCTCAAATCTGGGGGATAGGGATAGGTTTTGCCCGCAATTAATTCCACCTTTAAATCCACCTCTTGACCAGAGATTTCTACCAAGGCGGCATCAATCCCATCTACTGACGTGCCACTAATTAAACCAATTACGCGAGTCATTATGTATAATTGTTCCTTAAGAATGATCTGAGCAACTATTCTCCAATTTTACTGATGACTAACCAACCTGAACCACGGGAAAGCTACTCTCCCTCACCCTTGCCAGTATACAGAGCTAACACAAGCTCTCAAATTGTGAGAAAACCACCCACCGCACCCCCAACCCTGATCGAGAAGTGGGTAGTCTGGGAAATGAACTTTTGTATCAATACTAATGGTATCCGCTTCGGCACCGAAAGTTTACACGACATCTTAAAACCCGCTCTAGAAACTCAAGATGTGCCTGTTGATATTTTCTTTGCCCCTGATGCCCGCTGGATTGTGGCAGGTGCTAGAGGCATTAAGATCGATCAAGACCGTCGTCAGAGAGTGGTTGCTACACTCCGAAACTCGATATATACAGATATGCAGTTTATTGCTGGTATTGATTATTTTGGCAACACGAATAACTGGGCAAATATTCAAATGATGCTGATTGTTCAGCCAGAAGAAGTTTCAGAACCACAGCGGCCTATAAAACCAGAAGAGCCTAATGCTAAACCTCTCATTCCTCGAGAAGCGTTATTTCTTCTGATTTTTGTTTCTGTTCTTCTCTTTTTTGCTGCTGGCGATGTTGGTAAGATGTTTGGATTCTTCGGAGGTATTGTTACAATTTTGCTTTATGTTGGTTCTAACCCCCAAGTCAAATCTGATAAAGAAAAATACCAAAAAGCATTAAATAGATATGAAGAAGAGCAAGCTAATTATGCAATAAAAAAAGAAAAAATAGCCATCGAGCGAGAGGAAAGAGCCAAAAACAGACTTTCTCGTAGTTTCAAAACTGATGATCTGCGAGTATTCCACACAGTAATGACTCGTTCTATCGCCGCCATTGTTCACCAAGAAATACTAGCAAAAGGGGCATCAATTAAAGAATCTGTTGAAACCAATAATGCTAGCTCTGCTATTCCCAATACCAAAGATATTTTCGATGACTTTTAAACCATTGTGTAATTTTTGTAGGGGCAATCCCCCCGCGATCGCCCCTACACGGCTTAAGAATGGTTTAGCTTTATTTCTTAATAGGATATTTTGCGATGTCGGCACATCAAACACCTCTTTCTTATTGGCGCGGTTCAGCAGTCAGCAAAGGACAATCGCAAGAAATTGAGGTTTACAATCAATCAGCTATCAACGTCTTTAAACTCAAAGGTGTCCCTGACTTTGCCTCTGGTAGATTTAAGTCAATGGAACACTTAGATCCAGGAGGAAGAGTTTCTTTTATTGTCAGCTTGCAAAAAAGTTTACTCAAGAGCCTTGCTTACTTCAGTTACTCCCAAATGTCAGAAACGAATAACATTGCTTGCGGGTATAGTTTGAGAATTATTTATCGACCTTCTGGCAATGGTTCTAAAATTTCGACCGAAATCTACTTGTTAGCGAGAGTATCTAGCAACAACGGTGAAATTACCAATCTGAGAACAAAACAAGCACATTATATTGAGAGTAGCTTGCGATCTCAACTTTATCAATTCGAGCCAGATCGCCAAACCGCAGAGGTGATTGACAAGGCGCGATCGCAAATACATCAACCTGCCACAAAAAAAGAATTTGACTGGCAAACCGACTGGTTAAATTCGGGAGTTCCACTTTCTTGTTACGAAATTCTCAAACAAGAAGATGTCTTTCCCTGGCTAGAAGAAGAAAAGAAATATTTCTATTCTCCGGGTAGCTATCAAGTCAACAATGGCAATAACATGATTGCCTTATTTGAACAACTACAAAGTTACACCAAACCAGTTTGCATTGATATCACTCTTGTCCCCACTCAAGTTGAAAATTACGAGAAAAAAGTTATTTCTCGTTATCTAGAGGCATTGAACAAAGCCAGTCGGGGCGATCGTCAAGAAGAGATTGAGCCAGACAGTAACACTCAAAATGCCAAAACAGCCTACGAAAACGTTAAGAAAAAATATTACTCTGGGATTGTCTTTTTATACAGCTATCGGGTATTTTCTCCCTGTCATAATACAGCCTATAGCGTTGCCAATCAACTTGCCACTACCTGCACAGCTAATGCTGTCACCGCTAGAGTTATAGAGATTACAGACATAAATTATGCTATCAAAACGGCATTGCAAATCAATATCAATGAAAAGACTTGTCTCCCCGGAATTTGGGACAATACAGCCCCAAAGCCCGATGGATTTCAGGGAGGCCCAGATACCCTGAAAAGACTGCATCGGTTAGTTGATTTAGATGAAGCCACGGCTTTTTTCCGGCTACCAATTGCGATCAATCAACCTTGTGCCGGAGTAGAATATGACACTGGAATCAACCGTTATGCGGGGAAACAGCAAACCGCCAAAACAATTAATCTTGGTAATTACTCCCGCAACGGTATCACCACCGATGAAACTTGCGAATTTAACATTGAAGATCTCAAAACCCATTTACTGATAGTTGGCGGTTCTGGAAGTGGCAAAACTACCACGACTTTTAATTTACTCACGCAACTTTGGGGTAAACACAAAATCCCGTTCATGATCTTCGATCCCAAAGTAACTCCTGAATATCGCTACTTAAAAAGACTGGATGTATTCAAAGATGATTTGCTGATTTTTACTCCTGGTCAAGAATTGGTAACACCCTTTAGATTTAACCCTTTTGATGTCATTGACGGTATTCCTTTGCAAGAGCATATCTCTCGCATCTTTGACTGTTTCATGGGTGCATTAAACCTAGAAGATCCCTTGCCATCATTCATCCAAGAAGCAATTGACTTTCATTATGAAAGGCGCAAATGGAAATTGGCTTTCAGCCGTGGCGGAGCAACGAATGAACAAGGAGAGCCTTTAGAAACGCCCACAATGCCAGACATTTTTGACAAAATTCTTGACTTGGCGCAAAAGAATTATGGTAGTGATAAAGAAGTAGGCGATCGCATCAAAGGCGCACTCAAAGCTAGACTTTACCGACTCGTCTCCAAAACCGGAGTCGGACTAATGCTAGAAGCCAGCCGAGTCTTACCTCTCGATCGTCTCATGGAAAAACCGATCGTCTTTGAATTAGGAGGGTTAAATCAAGAAGAACAATCCCTATTTTCCCTATTCATGCTAGTTTTTGTCTTCGAGTATGTTCGCACCGTCAGAGTTGGCAAATCATTTCAACCTAAAACCAGAGAAGATGGCAGCAAAGAAAAAGCCACAGATTTAGATTTACGCCACGTCATCTTAGTTGAAGAAGCACATAATATGCTTGGCAAAATCTCAGGTACAAGCGAAGTTAATGGAGGTAAATCTCAAGTAATTGATAAGTTTGCTCAAATCATGCGAGAAATGCGAGCCACAGGAGAAGGTGTTATTGTCGTAGATCAATCTCCATCTGCCCTAGCCCAGCCCATAGTTGATGCCACTAACCTCAAACTAATGCACCGCCTCCCCTCACCTGATGACAGAGAATATTTAGGCAGAGCAATGTGTTTAACTGAAGGTGAGGCACAACTATCAGGAATCTTCTCACCTGGAGAATGTTTTTACTACGTTCCTGGTTGGGATGCCGCCCGCCGAGTTGCCACTGAAAACTTCAAAGCCAAGCCAGAAATAGGCAACCACCTGGAAACCCCTTGTACCGATGATGAAGTTAAAGCTTCCATGCAAGACTTTATTCAGCGCGACACAACTGATTTAATTTCAGAGTATGAGAAGACTAAAAATAGACTCGCTGAAGACATTGCCAAATTGGAAGCGCGTATAGATAATGGACAACTTAAAAGAGAGATCGTTCAACTGCAACTTGAACAGAAGAAAAATCAAATCAAAAAAATCGCCGAACAAATTCAACTACTTTCAGAAAGAGGGTATTAATCATGGGCTACTTTAAACAATCAAAAAAAATGGATTTCAAGAAACCTGGTGAACCTCAAGACATTGACACTCTCATTCAAGACATTGAAAGCGCCGATCGACAAGCAGATGAACAAATCGAAATCCTTGAAACCAGAATTAATGAAATAGAGAAACTAGACCAGAAATTTGACTCTATAACGGCCAAACTAGGTGAAGTTGAAGGAGACGCTTTACAAATTGTTCAACAGGAAATGTTGCAAGAACGAGAGAAAAAAGAACAGGAGGCCAACGAATGCAAAGATAAGCTAAAAGAAATTCAGCAGGAAATGCAGGAAAAACAAACGGAAATTGCTCAGGAGATCAGTAAAAGAGATGGATCATTATCAGAATTACAAGATACAGAAAGAGAATGTGATGTTGACTTAACTGAATCTAAAGACGCTGTAGAGAGTGAACGAAGCACATTTCAACAAGCTGATAGTAAGGTTCAAGCAACTCTGAGTAAGATTGAATCTGCATTAGAAGACAATGAAATTTCTAAAAAAAAACCTGATATCTTAGAAAGCATAAATAAAGTGCTTGAACAAGTTAAACATCAGGTGAATGAAAGTTTAAGTTCTTTCAAAGAATCTGCTGTAAAATGTCAAGCTGGATTAACAATTTTCTCGGCTCTTTTTACGGGTTTGCTAGGGAAGTATGAAGATGTTCTTTCTCCCATAATAGATATTACTAACAACACCATTTTAGCCCCAGGTATGCCTTTATCAAACGGGTCGATTTTGGCAGAAATTAAAGAAATGTCTGATAAAAACAAGGAAAAGTTAGGAATAAATGATGATTTCCTAACTATTGAGGAAATAGAAAAGGAAGAGAGAGAGAGAAAGAAAAAAAAGGCATTGCGAAATAATTCATCCATAAGCACAAAAAAATAGTTATGCAATTTTGCCGTTTAAAAAGTAGGAGATTAATATGAATGACGATCAACGCAAAGCTAAACTATGGCGAATTTATACAATCACTATGGGAGTGATGCTTGGTGGTACTGTAATAGTTTTAGCTGGTCAGTACACTTGGGGTTTTATTTTACAACAGTTCGCAAAATCTAGTTCAACCCCCGTACCCACACAGCCTTCATCTTCATCTATATCACCTATTCCTCAATCTCCTGTTTCGACAAATAACCAAACAAATCCAAATGTTCTAACAAAGCCAGAAGCAGTAAACTTGCTGAATAGATACCTAATAGCCAAAGAAAAAATCTTTGGCTCTGAATTTGATCGCCAATTAGCAGCTAGTCTTACCACAGGCGAAGTTTATTCTGATATAGTCAAACCCGGAGGCAGAATCGATAGCTTAAAGGCCGATCGTGCCTACTGGAAATATGGCGAAAGAAGAGTAAAACCTTTAGAATACTTCTCCGTCAATGGCAATCAAGCACAAATTGACGTAACAATAACAGAAGAATTGTTCTATTATGAAAACAACATTTTCCAAAAATCCCAGAAAGTTGTTAAAGATTACAGATTTATCTTCCAACTCGAAAATGGAACCTGGAAAATAGCTGATAGAAAAATTCTTCCTGTGGGTGAGTTAGTCAATTAGACATGAAAAACAATCAACATTTTTGGTACAAGTGGCGATGGTATATGATGGTTGCGATCGCTTTGGTAATAATAATTAGTGCCTATAGCTTCACAAGCCGTTATAACACCACAGCTAAATCTGCTCAACAGCCTAAACCTTCTTCTCAAGTCATTGCTCAAATTAAAACATCTGATACTGATAGTTTGCCTTCACAACTAGGACACTTTCCTTACGCAGAAGCAAATACTAGCCAACTCATAATTATTGCTAGTTATGCTCAAAATGAGTATCAAAGATTTGAACGACTTGCCCCAGAAGCAGCCCTGGCATTGATGAAACTTATTTACGCTGCACGAGACGACGGAGTATGGATTGTGCCTGTATCCGGCTTTCGCGATTTAGCTTCTCAAGACAAACTATTCAAAAAACAGATTGAAAAACGAGGTTCAGTTGCAGAGGCAGCCAAACTGAGTGCGCCTCCCGGATACAGCGAACATCATACAGGCTATGCTCTGGACTTAAGCGATGGCAACATTCCTAAAAAAGACATAACCTATGAACTTGTCAACACTCCCGCATTTCAATGGTTAATCCGCCGGGGCAAAGACTTTGGATTTGAGATGTCATTTCCAGAAAATAATCCTCAAGGAGTAAGCTATGAACCCTGGCATTGGAGGTTTATCGGCTCTCCCGCAGCCATAAAAATTTTTAAACGCGCCAAGAGCTAGTGCGTTTATGCTGTAGAAGATGCCTATCTAACGATTATTTCTTGTCGATATCATTATTGATTGCGGCAATTAGTCTTTTTCGGCAATAATATGCAAATCAATATTTTTCAGATACCGCAAAAGTCGATTTACAAAAGAGCCTTGCCAGAATGATTCCCACCGAGATTTTTGGGAGTGACCTAAAACAACTTGGGTAATCCGTTGTTGTTGGGCAACTTCGGCGATCGCTTTCGGGATATCAGGATTAGTAATTCGCAAAAACTCGCCACCAAACTCCTTAGTTAATTTTTCGCAAGTCTCAATATGCAGGCTTTCTTCCTTAGTCAAAAACCTTTCAGGGTGCATCACAAATACCGTATAAAACTTGGCCTTCATGTAGTCGGCAATTCTTGCCCCCCGCCGCAATAATTGCATTGAATTGGGATAAGTTGAAATGCACACTAATACCCGTTCGTGAATGCTACAATATTGCGATTCCAGTGTGGAAGTTAGCGCACTTTCTTCAATATTATCCGCCACTTCCCGCAAGGCCAACTCCCGCAAAGCAATCAAATGCCGACGTTGAAAAAAGTTCTCTAAGGATTGTTGAATTTTTTCAGGAGCGTAGATTTTGCCCTCTAACAGCCTTTCCTCCAAAGTCTGGGGAGTTACATCCACAACCACTACTTCATCAGCTTCTTCCAATAAGCGATCTGGCACTCTTTCCCGAACCACCACCCCGGTAATTCTAGCCACCAAATCATTCAGACTTTCTAAATGCTGAATATTCACCGTTGAATAAACATCCAAACCGGATTCTAGCAGCAATTCCACATCTTGATAGCGCTTCTCTGTGGGCGACCCAGGGATATTAGTATGAGCTAATTCATCCACCAATACCAACTGAGGTTGGCGAGTCAGAATTGCTTCCACATCCATTTCTGTCAGCTTCATTTCGCCTCGGATCATCTCCTTGCGAGGAATCATTTCCAACCCCTGAGCTTTTTCTGCCGTTTCCTTCCGTCCATGAGTTTCCAGCAAGCCAATCACAGTATCAATCCCCTGCTGTTTTAATTCATGGCCTTCTTCTAGCATCCGGTAGGTTTTGCCCACCCCTGGAGCCATGCCAATAAATATTTTATGCTTGCCCCGTCGCCGCTTGATGGCGGGAGCAATTAAATCGCCTCTGGTAATCATTTCTCTGATTTATCGGTAGCTGACAAATTATCCAATGCTAGATTTAATTTCAATACGTTAACACTTGGTTCGCCAAAAATCCACAGAAAGCGATCTTCGGTATTTTTATCAATCAAAGAGCGGAGTTTGGGGACAAAAACCGACCGGATTTGAGAGATTCTAGGCGCTTGGGCGTAGGCAGCTTCTACGCTAATATGGGGGTCTAATCCAGAGCCAGAACTATAAATTAGGTCAGCCGTGGGCCTAACTTTGCCATTTTTCAAGGCGGTTTTGGTGGCAGTTACCCGCTTGATTAAATCGGGGTTGCTAGGAGCAAAATTACTCCCGGCGGAAATGCCTGTAGATTGTACTGCTTTGTCTTCGCTGTATTTAATGGCGCTAGGACGACCCCAAAAATATTTGGTAGACGTAAAGCTTTGTCCAATCAAGGCGGAACCGACTACTGTACCTGCGCCATTTTTAATTAAGCTGCCATTAGCTTGGTAGGGAAAAACATTTTGGGCAAATCCAATGGTTAAAAAGGGATAAATCAGAGCCGTAATTACCCAAAGTACCAGGGTAACGCGAATCGCTTTCAGTATTTCTGGCATAATCAGAGATGAACAGTGCTTTTTTGCCAAGTATATTATGTTTGATGGGTTTTGGACGAACGTCACGCGCTACTTCAGCTACTTGATCACTGTCACCCTGGGGATCTTTTTCTTTGCCTTTGGGTGGCTGAAGCCGTTGCTGAAGAATCCAGTCACGGCGGTGGCGTTGGTGGCTTTCTTGGTGGCGACTTTAGCTTTTGTAGCCCTCACTTTACGGGCAATGTTGGGTTTAAACCCTGTTTAAGGGGTAGCAGTTGAGTAGGATTGATGAGCAAGCATTCGTAAACCTGTCTATAAGACAGCTAGGGATTATGGCTACGGACCGTCGCATTTCTCGCGTTGGAGCGATGATTAAACGCGAAGTTAGTTTGATGTTACTCCACGGCATCAAAGATGACCGGGTGGGTTCGGGAATGGTGAGCGTGACGGATGTGAATGTTTCTGGCGATTTGCAACACGCCAAGATTTTTGTCAGCATCTACGGCACGCAGGAAGCTAAAGCTGAGACAATGGAAGGGTTGAAGGCGGTGACGGGTTATGTCCGCAGCCAAATCGGTCAGCGGGTACGTCTGCGCCGCACGCCGGAAGTGGTATTTTTGGAGGATACTTCTCTAGAAAGGGGCGATCGCGTCCTCTCTTTACTCAATCGTCTCCATGATGAACGGGGGGATGATGAGGATTTGGAGGCGGAAATTCCCGGAGCCGAAGATTAAGCAATGTTCCCAAATCTGGACAGTTTTGGTCTAGCTGAACAGGTCAAGAACTCGCCGTCAACCCTAACGGGTATGACGGGAGTCCCCTTGCCGCATTTAGATGGCACAGACAATCTAGATTTGATTGTCTGTACCATCTTTTTCAGGACTTACGCAAACCCTCTACATATAGAGTTTTGTAGGGGCAATCCCCCCGTGGTTGCCCCCTGTAGCAGAGATCAACAATGGTGCGTTACGCTGTGCTAACACACCCTACGGATATAGACCTATGGCTCTACAATTATTGAGACGGAAATTTACCATTGCCGAATATTACCAGATGGCTGAGGCGGGGATTTTCCTGGCAAATGACCGAGTAGAATTGATTGCAGGAGAAATTATTGAAATGTCGCCGATTGGCAGTCGTCATGCTGCTTGTGTCGATCGCTTAAATAGATTATTTAATCGACTTTTAGCAAGCCGAGTTATTGTACGAGTTCAAAATCCGATTCGGTTAAGCGATCGCTCTGAACCCCAACCAGATCTGACTTTACTACAACCTCGCCCAGATTTCTATGCCGAAGCTCATCCCCAACCAGCAGAGGTCTTGCTGTTAGTGGAAGTTTCGGATACAACGGTGGAATATGACCGAGAGGTGAAAATTCCTCTTTATGCTCAAGCTGGGATTGTGGAAGTTTGGTTAGTGAATTTACCAGAAGCATATATTGAAGTTTACCGTCATCCGGCAGGCGATCGCTATTTAGAAATTCACCGATGGCAGCGCGGTCAAAATATTTCTATCCTAGCTTTTTCAGATGTAAGTTTCGCTGTTAATGATATTGTGGGATAAAAAATTCTATTCCCTTTATTCCCTATTCCTATTCCCTATTCCCTCTATTCCCTCTATTCTCTCTCTTCCCTCTCTTCCCTCTCTTCCCTGTTCCCTGTTCCCTGTTCCCTGTTCCCTATTCCCTATTCCTGTTCCCTGTTCCCTATTCTTCCCTTCCTCCTATGCTGCCAAACATCGACAATCTTTCTTTAGCGGAACAAGTGGCACAAATAATTGTGGTGCGAGCATCCGGCTACCTGTTCGATCATCAGATTAAATATCCCCAATGGGAAGCGCCTAATGCCAAATTACAACATTGGCTGCAAAATTTGGGTGTGGGTGGGGTAATTTTATTGGGCGGAAGTGCGGGAGAATTGGCTTGGCGATCGCAACAACTCCAGAAATGGGCAAAAATCCCCTTATTGATTGCGGCTGATGTGGAGGAAGGGGTTGGACAAAGGTTTTCTGGCGCAACTTGGTTTCCGCCGCCGATGGCGATTAGTGGGATTTGGCGCAAAAATCCTAGCCTAGCTCAATCCTATGCGGCGCAAATGGGCGCAATTATCGCCCAGGAATCCGTGGCTATTGGGATTAATTGGGTGTTGGCTCCGGTGGTGGATGTGAACAATAATCCGGAGAATCCGGTAATTAATGTTCGCGCCTTTGGGGAAACTCCCGCAGAAGTTAGTCAGTTGGTAGCAGCTTTTATTGGTGGCGCGCAAGCTTATCCGGTGTTAACTACTGCTAAACATTTTCCTGGTCATGGGGATACAGCGACTGATTCTCACCTGGAATTACCTGTGTTGCCTCACAGCATAACTCGCTTGGCAGAGGTGGAATTACCGCCTTTTGTGGAAGCGATCGCCGCTGGTGTTGCTACAGTGATGACAGCACACCTGTTAATTCCAGCTTGGGATGGGGAATTTCCCGCGACTCTATCTTATAAAATTTTGACCGAGGAATTGCGGCAGAAGTTGGGTTTTCAGGGTTTAATTGTGACTGATGCTTTGGTAATGCGAGCGATCGCCAATCGTTATGGTGGTAGTGAAGCCGCAATCATGGCACTAGAAGCAGGTGCAGATATTTTACTGATGCCTGTCGATCCAGAGCAAGCGATCGCCGCTATTTGTGCCGCTGTCGATTCGGGGCGCATTTCGGCTGCGAGAATTCGGGCATCAGTAGAACGGATTTGGCAAGCTAAGGGTAAGGTTTTTGCCGAAAATACTCAATTCCCCGTGGAAAACTCTGTTTATGCCATTGCCTCCCCCACCAGTCTGAATACCGTAACTGATATTTTGCAGGATTCTCAAACAGTTTCTGGCAGTCTTCCCCTCTCCCTTCCCCCTAGCCACCCGAAATTCCACAACCTGATTGTGGTTGATGATATTCTGGATACCAAGTTTCTCGACCGTCAAGCCCCAGCCATTACCATTCCCAAAGGTTTAGGCTACCAATTACAACTGCTTGACCAAAATTCCGGAATTAATCTCCACCAAGAAAATAAGATATCTGAAGATTCTTTGAGTTTTACCTCACTTTTGCCTAGTTTAGATGAGAGCGATCGCTCCGACACTCTCCTCCAACTATTCATTCGCGGCAACCCCTTCCGAGGCAGCGCCGGATTAAATCAACTAGCCGAACAGCTGTTTGAGATTTTATTAAAAACTCACCGTTTGCAGGCACTGATCGTTTACGGTAGTCCCTATATCAAAGAGAGGCTGTTTGCCAGTCTGCCACCAGAAATTCCGGGGATATTCTCCTACGGACAAATTCCGGCTGCTCAAAAAATCGCCCTCGCAGCGCTCTTTGGCAAATAGCTGCTCCCTTTAACGGTTCTTAATTTCTAGTTTACCAATCATTTACAAAAGGATTGTACGATATGCGATCGCCCAACCCTGGCAACCAAAGCCCCATAAGCGATTGAGGGATATTTGCCCTTGTAACGGAGTCATAAGCTTGGCAATATTTATTCATAAACCAAGGCAATCTGTAACTAAATATACGGAAGTCATTGACTGTTGGGGCTATTTGCTCTTAGATTAGTATATAAGGTAGCTCCATTTGTTTCGAGGCTGAAGATTATGAGCGTGCAAACAACACTGACCCCTCCTCAAATTAATTACTCCATAGAAATGATTCAGGAAGAGGCTCGTCAACTTGTCGATAAAGGGGTGGTAACCCGACAACAACCGATATACGTCCTGTGCCAATACATCCCGGCTCGCGAGTGGGTATGCGTTGAGTGTGAGCTAGAAAGATGCAATTTTCTGCTGAGAGACCGAGTTGGCGATTTAATGGGACAAGAAGAATGGACGAATGACTAATCATAAAGAATTAGCCTCCTGTTAAAAACGCAATATTAGCCAAAAAAGACTGCTAGCAGTTCAAACCTTACATCCTTTAGGATGTCAGCGCTCAGACTGAGCATGACTGGTAGCCCAGAAAAATCTCTTGTTTAGTTCAATTAAAGTAAAACCGCCCTCATGATTGCTCTTGGGGGCAATTTTAATACGATACCAGTTCTAGGACTTGGCCTCGCAATCGCCTTTGGCGCTGGGCTTCGCCTAATCGCGCAACTCCTCCAATTCCTTGCGAATAGCCGCAATTTTAGCCGTTAATTCCTGCAATTCCTGTTGAATTTCCGGAGATGCAGGAGTAGCATTAGGCTGATTGACAACATCTTTTTTGTTGCCTTGTGCCAACAACCGCTCAATCACGCTCCGAATTTCATTTTCGGTGACTTCTCCTTTTTGCGCCCACTCATCGACGGTTTTGCCAAAATCTGAGGAGAGGCTAGTAAAAGTTTGCTGAAGTTTCTGCGGTTCTTGGATGCCTTCTGCGAGGGTAGCAGTAGCGCCCAAAGTGGCACGAAACCCTTTTTGTACTGACTGCAAGAGAAGATCGGGGTTCATCGTCGCTCAGTTGATGGGTAAAATTCAGACCGCCCAACAAATTATAGAGCCATTTTTCAAAAATTGACAACTTTTGGCAGGTAAAGTTTAGTTTGAAGGTGGCAGGGGATGGGTTGAGGGTCAACACTGCCTAGCAAAGAGTGTTATACTATTTGCCAAGATTGAGAACTTTACCATTATGGAAAAAATCACCATATCGAACTTTCTAAATATCAAACATTTGGAACTTACCCTATTTCTAGATCTAATACTGCCAAGAGATTTTGTTATGTGATTACAACCAGATGCCCTTTAACTTCTACGGAAATACAGAATCAGCAAAAAGCGTTTAAGAAGAATTATAATGCAACTCTGCGCGTCAAAAATAAATCCTATTCTGTGGATATTGCTAATTTGATATTGCCATCATAATAAATTCAGTAGGTGTTCATAATTAAAGTAAAAAATAAAAGGACGTTTGTAGTTGGGCTTTAGCCCTCCGGATTGGGGCTAAAGCCCAACTACGAACTTTTGCTTATAGTCTTTTATTTATGACTACCTACTTAAATGATGTCTATTGATAAAATAGTCGAGTGATTTCGGAAAAGCGAAACTGCCGTTCTTGTTCTAATTCTTTCACCCGCTGCTCGGCATTATAAAACTCTTGTAAGTAACGCTGTTTGCCCTTGGGATCGATTTTTTCATCAATTTTATGCCACTCTTCTAGACAGTGCCGCCGATATTTTTCCCATTCTACTTTTTCTAGACTGGCGATCGCGGCTCGAATTAACAGAGGAGCGCGGAGGATGCGATCGCGTTCTTGTTTTTCATCTAAATAAAATAGGTGCTTGACTTTTTTAAACTCTTCGGGAAATTGGATCAGTTTCTCCTGCAACAGGGAAATTAATTGATTGGAATTGTCTTCTCCCAAGCCAGGTAAATCGGCTGGCAATGCCAAAATTTGCTGCCAGAGAAAACGATGGTGGGGAAGATTAAATAATACATCTCGTTCTTCTAAGGCATCAACAACTTCTTGCCGAAATTCTGGACAATGCAGATAAATTTGCAATAATAAAGATTCAGCTTCTTCTAACTGATTTTGTTCGGAAGTGACAGGTATAGCAGCGGGAGAACTAGCGCGACGAGGTGAAAATTGTTTGTTTTGCTTGAGGCGATTTTCGACTAACAGAGGGATGGCTAAAGCGGGATTTTGGCGGCGCTGTTCTGCCCAATGGCGCACTACTTGATCCAGAAAATTGTTTTCCAATAATTGCACTCTTCTAAAGTCATCTAAACTGAGCAATTCGGCACAGGTATGCAGATAATGGGTTAACTGATGATCGCTGGTAATATTTCCCAGGAGTTTGATCATTTCTGTGGCTGTTTGCTGATACTGATCGGCTTGCTTCAAATCCCGATCTTTGAGTAATTGGGCAATTTGCCAATCTAGCCACAGGGGAGCATTTAGGAGCAATTGTTGATATTCTTCGGCACTGCTGTGATGGAGAAATTCATCAGCGTCTTTGCCTTCTGGTAAGTTTAAAACCCTTAATTGGGCTTCGCCTCGATAGGCTAAATTAGCAATGGCACTAATTGCCCTTTCTGAGGCTTTAATTCCGGCGGCATCAGCATCAAAATTGAGGATAATTTGCTTAGATTCGGTATAGCGTAAAAGGAGTTTTACTTGTTCAATACTAAGGGCGGTTCCCAAGGAGGCGACAGTATGATTAATTCCGGCACTGTGGAGGGCGATCGCATCAAAATAGCCTTCTACTACTACGGCACTATCTTGTTTGGCGATCGCACTCTTGGCGCGATCTAATCCAAATAAAGTTTTACCCTTATTAAATAATTCTGTTTCCGGAGAATTGAGATATTTCGGCTGTTCATCGCTCAATGTTCTGCCGCCAAAACCAATAATTCGTCCTTGGGTATCGGCAATGGGAATAATGAGGCGATCGCGAAACATATCGATATAACCATCGCCGGATTTTTTCGGTTTGACTAAACCTGCCTGTTCCACCAACTTGACAGAAAATCCTTTTTGGTCTACCAAATAGCGATAAAGGGTTTCCCAACCCGCAGGCGCATAACCCAGTTGAAATTGTTGAATAGTTTCTTCTCTTAATCGACGCTGTTGCAGTAGATAATTTAAAGCAATTTCCCCTTGAGATTGTCGCAAAGCGTGTTGATAAAAGCTGGCGGTTACGGCTAAAATCTCATATAATTGTTCTTGTAAAGAAATCCGGCGCTGAATTTCTTGCTGTTGTTCTGGTTCTAAGGTTTTAACTGAGACTTGGTAGCGGCGAGCTAAATCTAAGACTACTTCCGTAAAAGAACGTTTACCTAATTCCATCAAAAAATTAATGGCACTGCCTCCGGCGGCACAGCCAAAGCAATAATACATTTGCTTGCTTGGGCTAACAGTAAAACTAGGGGACTTTTCTTCGTGGAAAGGGCAGGAACCAAAAAAGTCTTTTCCTCGTTTGCGAAGTACCACGTGTTCGGAGATAACATCAACAATGTCTACTCTTTGCTTGACTTCATCGATAGTATCTGGATGCAGGCGAGTCAGAGGCATAAAATATCTGGGCTATAGAGATAATTGTTGATTTAGTTGGTGTTTGTACCATCACCACACTCGCTTTAAATCCAAAACCAACCCTGGTAAAACATCTTCGCCAGATAACTGGGAAGGATTTACCAACACTTCCACCTCTTTACCAAAGCGGTAAATTTCAACTTGGTGATTTTGAGGATCGATCAACCAACCCAATCTAGTCCCATTATCCATATATTCTCGCATCTTGGCTTGCAGTTCTGAGCGCCGATCTGATTCAGAGCGTAACTCCACTACAAAGTCAGGGCAAAGCGGGATAAAACCTTTTCTCTGTTTGGTGGTAAGTGCCTGCCAACGCTCGCGACGTACCCAAGAAGCATCGGGAGAACGAATGGCTCCATTTGGTAAAATGAATCCTGTGGAAGAATCAAAAGCTGTTCCCAGTTCTTCATTTTCCTCAAACCAACGAGCAATCTGCCCATTGATGTTAAAATTCCTTTGACCCGATTCCCATCCTGTAGGTGGATTCACAATTAATTCTCCTCCTGCCGTGCGCTCCAGTCGCAAATCTCGATTGGCAACTGCCAAAAACTCAAACTGTTCTAAACTGACTTGCAGAGCGATCGCCTTTGGCAGTTGAATCGAGATAGTGTCTGATTTTGTCGGTGTCTGTACCATTCTGTCATCCGACTCCTAAAAGCTTATTTTTTCACTTTGCTCCCAGCCACGTTTGCCACCTTAGTTTTGGGAATCACCCGATAGGACTTATATTTGTCTAAAGCAGCACTGGCTGATTTCACCACATTGCTATCGGTATCTCGCAAAGCTTTCTGCAATAAGGGAATCACCTGGGGGGATTGAATTTTTCCTAACGCTGCCACCGCCGCTTGGCGTACTACCGAGTCGGAAACTTGACTTAATTTTCCTAACAGTGGAATTGTCCGCTGTACTTCTGTTCTAACACCACCAGCACCAATTTGACCCAAAGAGGTAGCCGCAGCCGCCCGAATTTCACTATCTGGATGGGAGGTGAAATCAACTAATTTGGCGATATGAGTGGTATTGCCAGAATTTCCCAAAGCTAGAATTTCTTGACTTAAAGTTGGTTCTTCTTGACTGAAAATATTTCTTTTATCTCGATTGCCTGCAAAACTACCATAAAGGGGAGGTAGAGCAGTTGGCTTTTTGCCAGTATCTGCCACCTGCTCATCAACGGCAGGCTCCGTAGCATCAGTCACCTGGGAATTAACAGCGGTTGCTGAAGCATCAGTGACTGGCGCGTTAACAGCGGTTGCCGAAGCATCGGTTTTGACTTCAGCCGGAGTTTCGGAAGTATCTGCCTTAGTCTCCGGCGCAGGAGTAACCGAAGGCTCTAATTTAACTTCAGCCGGAGTTTCAGGAGTATCTGCCTTAGTCTCCACTGGCGCAGAAGGAATCGGAGGCTCTAAACCCAGAGTTTCTTCTTCAGAGGGTTTAATGGGAGGTTTTTCCACTACTGGCGAAGTAGCGGCTGCCTTTGCTGCCGCTAACTCAGCTTGTAACTTGGCAATTTCTTCTTGATGGATTTTCTCTAGAGCCACAACTCTAGCTTGAGCGATTTCTGCTTCGTCGGTTGCCTTCTTTAACTGGCTTTGCTGCTCCTTCTGCATCGACTTGATGGTGTCTTGCAGGCGGGATTGGTAACTTTTCTCTGCCTCTTGTATCCTTTTCTCGGTGAGTGCCTTATCTTCTTGTTTCTGCTGCTCTAACTGGCTTTGCAGAAACCAATACACCAAGCCTCCGGCAATTACTGCCCCAATCGCTATTCCCAAAAATAATCCCATAACTTCCTCTATATCTAGTGGTTGACGACCGAATTTGCGTAAGTCCTGTTCATTTCAAAACCTTACCCAGATTGACTTTTATGACTAACCTTCCAAAGTGGGTCGCTTTAGCAAACCGTTCAAGCTTAGAATTTTACCTTATAAATGCAGCAAATTCCAACACATTAGCTGTTTTCGCAGGACAATGCTCCCCAGCTTGGGAATTACCACTAATGTTTTTTATGCCATACTCAATACGAAAGCATTAACGACACAATTACAAGATATTAAAGTTTTCTTGCCCTTAAGAATTCACGTTTATATTAAGATAATCATAGCCATTGACAGACCTTACATGACTCGTTGCATCAATCCCCGCTGCCTTCAGCCTGAACATCCAGCAAACTCCCACAGCCGCTTCTGCCAAAGTTGCAATTCTAACTTATCGCTAGACAACCGCTATCAGGTCAAGCGCCTGTTGAGCGATAACAGTGGCTTTGGGATAGTTTATGAAGCTTATGAAGTCACCACACCCAAAATTCTTAAGGTCTTGAAAGACAACCTTAATAGCGATTCTAAAGTAGTTGAACTTTTCCAACAAGAAGCTAGCGTTTTAGGGCAATTTAATCATCCTGGTATCCCCAAGGTAGATGGCTACTTTGAATATCAAACCGCCAATAACTTGCGGCTGCACTGCATTGTTATGGAGAAAATTGAAGGCGTAAATTTAGAACAGTGGCTAACGCAACGGGGCAAACAACCAATCGAGCCAAAACAAGCGCTTGTTTGGTTAAAGGAACTCGCAGAAATATTGCACTTAGTTCACGAAAAGAATTTTTTTCATCGAGATATCAAACCGTCCAATATTATGCTGAGGCCAAACAATCATTTAGTATTGATTGATTTTGGTACTGCCAGGGAAGCTACTTATACTTATTTAGCTAAGATTGGGGCTAATTATCAAGTTACAGCAGTTGTATGTAAAGGGTATACGCCACCAGAACAAATTAATGGCAAAGCTGTACCCCAGTCAGATTTTTTTGCTTTAGGTAGAACCTTTGTTTATTTACTGACTGGACATAATCCCAATGATTTTTATGACGCTAGTAAGGATGAACTATACTGGCGTAGTCATGCCGCAGGTGTTTCGCCTTTATTATTAAATTTAATTGATGAAATAATGGCGCGAAAAGCTGGCAATCGTCCATTAAATGCTCAGGTATTATTGCAGAAAATAGTAGCAGTAGAGCGCAAATCACAACCAATTTATGTACGAAAGAAAAGTGATTGGATAGCTATTGCTGGAGCAATAGCTACTATACTTGGTACTGCTGTCGCTATTCTAGCTTATATTGATAGCAAGCAAAAGCAACCTCCTACTCCTAATACTCCACCACCGAGTACCCCGACTGTTTACAGCCCTATTAATTCTTTAGTCAATGTCTCCTTAGATCAAACTCTTGGTCATTTGAATTCAGTTAATTCTGTGGCTATTAGCCCAGATCTTAAGACACTGGTAAGTGGTAGCAGTGACAAAACTATTAAAATCTGGGAACTAGGAACAGGCAAATTACTTCGCACTCTCTCCGGTCATTCTAGCTCAGTTTATGCTGTAGCTATCAGCCGAGATGGGCAGATTCTGGTGAGTGGTAGCCATGACAAAACTATTAAAATCTGGGAACTAAGAACAGGCAAGTTACTTCGTACTCTTCCTAATGATTCAGACTCAGTTAATTCTGTAGCTATTAGTACAGATGGGCAGACGCTTGTGAGTGGTAGCAAGGACAAAAACATCAAAATCTGGCGGGTGAAGCGTTGAGTTTTTATTCTACATTTTATACTTTATCACTCTATCTGGTTTTTGTTTTGGGCGATCGCGCCCATCTCAACTTCATAACTTGCTGTTCATTTCATCACTACTATTTGACTAGAATGGACAACTTTTAACTCTAATGTTCCCCCTACTTTCACTGGATCAACTCCAATAATCTGTAAATTTGTACCGTGAATATTGGTTATATCTGGCATTGATGGCACTAGCTTCAGCACTTGCGGATTCACAAATACTTGGTAAGTCTGACCATCACTTCCCGATAAGGTTAGCTGAATCGCCTCAGACGTAACGTTCCTATTTCCATTCACTCGCCCATTAATTTTAGGCGAAAGCTTCAAGGGCAAGGGAGAATTTGGTGGATCTGATCGGCAAAATAAATCTACTGGATTATTTCTAAAATCAGCACATTGCAGGACTTCTTCTGTGCGGTGAACAATCTCTAAAAAGTTTTGATAATTAACTTCTTGGCTTGCTCCATAATTGGCTTTGTTTTGAATATTGATTGGAGCAGTTAGCATCACTCTTTTAATAGTTTCTCTATCCTTTGGGGTCAGATTAGGAGACAAGTAAACTCCAGAACCAGGAATTGATCGACTTTGATAAATAATTTTAAATCTAGGATTATCTTTTAAAGCAATATAAACTCCAGCCCCAGCATCAACTTGTCCTGTTTCTACTTTGTTGATGATTTCATCATTATTCAAATCCTTAATGATTTTCACACTTTTCCCGTACAAATCGTAAACTGGTAAATAAAAACTGTGAGGTGAATTCGCTCCACCTAAAGCAATTGTAGTTTGAGCATTTAGCTGATCTATAGACTGAATGTTACTGTCTCGCCTGACAAAAATTGCACCTGTGTAATATGGTGTCTTACTTTGAGGAAACATCTTGGCAGCAAAGTAATAGCCATTATTTCTGGCTGCAATTGACAGCATAGGAGATAGTGTAAATACTAAATCCCAGTTTTTCTTAGCAATTTGATCCTTGGCGTATTCGTACTGATCCTGATCGCCCTGAATCTGAATGGCAACGCGATCGCCAAAAGTAGATTTAAGATAATCTTCAAAAAGATTGTAGTCTAATTCTACCCGACCTCTCTGCTGACGACTGCTCACAAGACCAATAGTTAATTTATCTTGATCTAATACTTCTTTGGCTACAGGTGTTGTCGTTATAGTTGGTGAAGGTGTAGGACTTGGTATTAAAGGCTTTACAACCAGTGCAACTAAAGAAATCGCAATTGTCCCAGACATAAGCAAAATAAGTCGTTCCTTGTTGGATTGGTTCATACTACATCCTTGCGCTCACTTGGGTTTATTCACTAAAGCTACAAATACTGACTTTTAAATCGTTATATAAATGACTAAGTATATTTTGTTCACAAGAAAAATATAGCAGATTTGGGAGATTACTGCCAATAACATTAGCGAATTTTAAGAATTGCCTGAAACCAGTCAAGTAGCTGAATTATAAGCGATCGCGCTATTTTTCTAATATATTGCCCAGTTTGACAAAATAGCCAAAACCTTTATATACAAACGCTTCAGCTAATTTCTAATCTAAGCAATAAAATCAAGCTTCTATATATTCGCAAACACTCCTAGGTTCAGGAATAGTCATTCCATTTCAGCCCGATTATGCCTGGGATTTGCTCGGATTTGCCGCCATCCATCAAGATTATTTGGTCTTAAGCGTATTCTGGACTACATCTGCGGCTTGACAAATCAAGTTTTTTTGAAATGATAGAGATATACCCCTACTCAATTCTGAGCAATGAACGCCCTAGGTAAACCGCGATCGCTGGTAGTATGGACAGTGCTAGCCCTTGGTGCTACGTTATTGAATGCCTGTAGCCCTGCGGAATCGCGATCGCCATCCCCCATTAGAATAGATGGTTCTAGCACAGTTTTTCCGATTACTGATGCCGTTGCCAAGGCATACCGTCAGAAGCAAACCAATCCAGCCACTGTCAATGTCAGCATTTCCGGCACTAGCGGCGGATTTAAGAAATTCTGCCAGGGAGAAACTGATATTGCCAATGCCTCGCGTCCAATTAATTCGGAAGAAATGGCAGCTTGTCGGCAAACGGGCATTGCCTACATTGAATTACCCATTGCCTTTGATGCTCTGACTATTGCCGTCAATCCGCAAAACAGTTGGGCAAAAGACATTACCTTAGAAGAATTAAAAAAATTGTGGGAACCAAATGCCCAAGGAAAAATAGTCCGCTGGCAGCAAATACGTCCTACTTGGCCTAACCAACCAATTGTACTTTATGGAGCGGGAAAAGACTCTGGAACCTTCGATTATTTTACCGAAGTTGTGAATGGCAAAGCTCGCGCTAGTCGCAGCGACTATATAGCTAGCGAAAATGATGATACCCTGGTTGCCGGGATTAGTAAAGACCCCAATGCTTTAGGCTACTTCGGTTTATCTTACTATGAAACCAACAAAGATAAACTGCGATCGCTCTCCATTGACAGCGGTAAAGGAGCAGTTTCACCATCCCGCGAAACCGTAGAAAAGGCGGAATATCAACCCCTATCTCGTCCCCTATTCATCTACGTTAATGCCAAAACTGCCCAAGCTAATCCAGAAGTGCGAGTCTTTGTAGAATTTTACCTGAAACAAGGTAAAGGCTTAGTTGCTAATACAGGTTATATTCCTCTTCCTGATGCTGGCTATCACATCTCTTACGTTCATTTCCAAAGAGTTAAAGTGGGGACTGTATTTGGGGGGAAAGCTCAACCCAACCTCAGAATTGAAGAACTACTCAGAAAAACGGCAGAATTCTAACTTTAAAATCATCTCATGGCGATCGCAACCTCTCTAAAACGGCTTTCCTTCCTAGATCGATTTCTAACTCTGTGGATCTTTCTGGCAATGGCGATTGGGGTTAGTATTGGGTACTTTGTTCCAGCAGTGGATGTCTTTATCAATCAATTTCAAATTGGGACAACTAATATTCCCATTGCTCTCGGCTTAATTCTGATGATGTATCCCCCACTCGCCAAAGTGCGCTACGAAGAATTAGGGGATGTCTTTCGCAACAGCAAAATTCTTGGATTATCGCTGCTGCAAAACTGGATTATTGCCCCGATTTTCATGTTTTTCCTGGCAATTACCTTTCTCCGAGACTATCCCGAATACATGGTGG
Organism: uncultured cyanobacterium; assembly: GCA_936920195.1. GTDB lineage: Bacteria > Cyanobacteriota > Cyanobacteriia > Cyanobacteriales > FACHB-T130 > CAKZHE01. The sequence continues at coordinate 54,177 of CAKZHE010000072.1, forward strand.
GACTAATTATGATTGGTCTAGCTCGCTGTATTGCGATGGTGGTCGTTTGGAGCGATTTAGCTCAGGGTAATACCGAGTACACCGCAGGATTGGTAGCTTTGAACAGTATCTTTCAAGTAATTTTCTATAGTCCCTATGCCTGGTTTTTTATCACTGTTTTACCGCCCCTATTCGGCTTGCAAGGTAGTATCGTCAATGTGAGTATTGCGGAAATTGCCAAAAGTGTTTTCATCTATCTAGGCATTCCGTTTTTAGCTGGGTATTTCACTAGATATTTTCTCGTCAAAGCGAAGGGTAAAAGTTGGTATCACGAAGTATTTGTACCCAAAATTAGCCCAATCACCCTGATAGCACTGTTATTTACCATTGCGGTGATGTTCAGTTTAAAAGGGAAATTGATGGTGCAGATTCCCCTAGATGTAGCGCGAATTGCCCTGCCATTGATTATCTATTTTGTCGTGATTTTTCTAGTTAGTTTCTACATGGCATGGCGACTCAAAGCCGATTATTCTAGAGCCGCTAGTTTAGCCTTTACTTCGGCAGGAAATAACTTTGAATTGGCGATCGCTGTCGCTATAGCCGTGTTTGGGATTAATTCTGGAGTGGCTTTTGCGGCGGTGGTTGGCCCGTTAGTAGAAGTCCCGGTATTAATTGGTTTAGTCAATGTGGCTTTTTGGTTACGGAAAAACTATTTTCCCCCATCCACCCCACCAGCATTTTAATTCTATAAATCCCCAGGAATAAACCATGAAACGGATCATGTTTGTCTGTACTAAAAACTCCTGTCGTTCGCAGATTGCTGAAGGTTTTACGCGCAGTTTAGGAGGCGATAACATCTCCGTTACTAGCTCTGGATTGAAACCTAGCCAAGTGCATCCAATGGCAGTGCAGGTGATGGCAGAAATTGGCATTGATATTAGCAACCAAACTTCTAAACCCCTAAGCAATTTTGGGGCAGAAGACTATGATGCCGTTATTTCTTTATGCGGTTGTGGAGTGAATTTACCGGAAGAGTGGGTATTGCGATCGCTCTTTGCCGATTGGCAACTTGACGATCCCGATGGAGAACCCATAGAAACCTTTCGCCGCGTCCGAGATGAGATTAAACTGCGAGTGGAAAAATTGGTGCGATCGCTCTCCGATTAAAAAATAACACATCCCCGCCAATCTGATCAATTGGCGATCGCACTAATTTTCACGGCATAATCCAGAGTAAAAGAACCAAAATTTAGTATAATTTATCCGGCAAGTAGCCTTTCGATTAAACTAAGATTAATGGTTGAAATTCCCACAACGTTAGAAGCAGCGATCGCCCAATCCCAGGTTGCGACCAAAGCCGCGATCGCCGATGGTTATAAAAGGCTACAAGTAGAGTTGGTTTTCCCGGAACTGAAAGGGAAGGCGATCGCCGAACAGTATATCCCAGTTTTTGAGGAATTGGATTTACCACTGAAAATTTTCTTTCCCGATGCGGGTGCGGCAGCCTTGGCACGGCGAGATTGGGGGAAAGATGTCCCATTTAAAATTGAGGATATCGGTTTGGGCAGAGCGCCGATTACCGATAAAATCGATCCAGAAGATGGAATCTTTCTGTTGGTTGAACCCAGTTCCGTCGAAGTGCCAATAGTTGAAGAAATGTTAAAAGCAATTGGCGATCGCCCAGTGATTTTACTTGTTCCTCGTCTAGAAGATGCCAATACCGTCGGAATTGGTTATGCTGCTAGACAATTGCGCGATCGCTTTATCAAAACCCTGGAATCTGTTTATTATATCCGTCCTCTACCCGGTGCAGTTTTATTTCGCTGTTATCCCTCTCCCTGGCAAGTCTGGTTAGAAACCAGCGAAGATGAATATCAACTGATTGCGGAAATTCCCCACAAACCCGCTGGCGACGAAATCGATCAAATTCTGGGTAAAGTTGCTCCCGCACCTGATGGCAGCAATTTACCCCAACCCAAAAAAGCAGGTTTCTTTACTGAACTGCAAAGGTTTTTGCGAGCCTTAAGTAAGTAGACGATTATAAATGAAAGACTATACAAAGTTTGTAGTTGGGCTTTAGCCCCTCCGGATTAGGGCTAAAGCCCAACTACAAACTTCCTGAACAATGAGCAAAATACTTAAAAGTGGTTCTGGTTGGCGCATTGGCTGGAATCCCGCAGCAGGGGAATTTCCCGGTTTAGTCGGTGGGGAAAATTGGGCAGTTGAGTTAACCGCCGCAGAATTAAATGATTTTTGTCGCCTTTTGGCACAACTCGCTGCCACCCTCGACCAAATGAGTTCAGAATTAATGGATGCAGAAAAGATTGCCTGCGAAGCTGAAAGCGATTTGCTTTGGATGGAAGTAGCAGGCTATCCCCATGCCTATACCCTGCAATTTATTCTGAACTCTGGTCGTCGGGCAGAGGGCAGTTGGGGGGTGGCAGCAGTACCGCCGCTAGTTCAAGCAGCGCAAACTTTGCAGGTGTTTTAAGCGGGAAACAGGGAACAGGGAATAGGGAATAGGGAACAGGGAATAGGGAACAGGGAACGGAGAATGAGAGAATCGGGAAATAGGGAATACTCGTTCCTAGGCTCTGCCTAGGAATGCCATCGAGAGGCTCTGCCTCGATGAAGCCAAGCGAGGCAGAGCCTCTTGATATCGGTTCCCAGGCAGAGCCTAGGAACCAGTTCAACCCAAGCTACGGGAATTGCTACCTGTACCTGATGGCAAATCGGAGTAGCATAGAACAAAATACGAAACTATATATTTAGACCGGAGGAAGACAGCAGTCAATGGCAGCTACCGACTTCAAAGACTATTACGCCATCTTGGGAGTGAACAAAACAGCCGATGCGGATGAAATCAAAAAGGTTTTTCGCCGCCTCGCTCGCAAGTATCACCCCGACATGAATCCCGGCAATAAGGAAGCAGAAGCTCGTTTCAAGGAAGTGAGCGAAGCCTACGAAGTATTGTCTGATGTCGAAAAACGCAAAAAATACGACCAATTTGGGCAATACTGGAAGCAAGCCGGATCGGGACAGGGATGGCCTGGTGGTGGTGGTAATGTTGACTTTGGTAACTTTGATTTTAGTCAATATGCTAACTTCGATGAATTTATTAACGATTTGCTAGGCAATATTGGCGGACAAGGTGCGGGCAGACAGCGTACTGCCTATAGTAGAACTAGAACTACTGGATTTGGTGATGGAGTCGATCCGCGTGGAGCCGCAACCGATAGGGAAGCAACTTTACCGCTGACTTTTTCGGAAGGTTTTCATGGGGTTCAAAAGCGTTTAAATGTGGGCAATGAAACTATTGATGTCCGCATTCCGGCTGGGGCAAAAACAGGTAGCAAAATTCGGGTGCGGGGGAAAGGGGGGGTTAATCCCTATAATTCCCAGCAACGGGGTGATTTGTATTTGAATGTAGAACTACAACCCCATAATTTTTTTCAATTCGATGGGGATAATCTGGTTTGCGAAGTACCAATTGCTCCCGATGAAGCGGTTTTGGGAGGACAAATTGAAGTGCCAACTCCGGAGGGGATGGTAAATGTGAATGTGCCACCGGGAATTCGTTCTGGGCAATCTTTGCGGTTGCGCGGGAAAGGTTGGGTGAATCATAAGGGCGATCGCGGCGATCAATTGGTTAAAATAGCGATCGCTACTCCCAAGGAACTGAGCGCGACGGAACGGGAGTATTATGAGAAAATTCGCGCTAGTCGGACGGTTAATCCTCGGAGTCATTTACAGCAAGTACGGCTTTGATCTAGGGGGGGGATTTTTAACGCAAAGGGCGCAAAGTTGGACGCAAAGGACGCAAAGGGGGTTTTGGGCTTTAGTCCTGATAGGGTTGCTCTATGTTAATTGTGTTTCCGCTAATTTCATTCATTCTTCTATTTTTAATCTTTTGGACAAGAAATGAGTGCTGGCGCAGTTCTTTGCTGTTGGCAGCTTTGGGATGGAGTTTAATTTCTACTGTTTTGACGGAAATATTGAGTGGGTTTAATTTATTAACTTTGAATGGGATTTGCGGATTGTGGATAGGCACAATTATCGCTAGTTTAATTTATTTTCAAATCAACTTTGGGCGAGGACGGAGAAGTAAATTAGCAGGGGGGAAAATATCCCTGGCTTTACTTGGTTTATTAGGGGGGATAGTTTTTATCTTTGCTGCTGTTGGTTTAATTGCCGCGATCGCCCCGCCAAATAACTGGGATTCCATGACTTATCATCTGAGTAGGGTGGTTCATTGGATGCAAAACCAGAGTTTAGCCCATTATCCTACCTACTACCCTCCCCAGTTATTTCATCCCCCCGGAGCGGGAATCACGATCTTACATTTCCAAATTTTAAGTGGTGGCGATCGCTTTGCCAATCTGGTGCAGTGGTTTAGTGCGATTGGTAGTGCCATCGGTGTATCGTTAATTGCTCAACAACTGGGAGCGGATAGGCGAGGACAGGTTTTTGCGGCGGTTTTTTCTGCCACAATTCCTATGGGCATTCTCCAAGCTTCCAGCACTCAAAATGATTATGTGGTGTGTTTTTGGGTAGTTTGTTTTGCTTACTATATTCTCAGGGAATTATCGGCAGATATCTGTCAAAGTCAGCCGTGGAAAATTGGCGCAACTCTGGGTATAGCGCTATTTACCAAGACAACGGCGTATATCTTTTGTTTGCCTTTTCTAATTTGGTGGATAATATCGGGAATCAAGCGCTGGCGGGTCAAAGTTTGGCAACCATTGTTAATTATTATAGTGGTGGCGATCGCGCTTAATTTGGGTCATTATTGGCGCAATTGGGAATTGTTCGGTTCGCCGATTGGCGCTCCTCCCCAATATGCCGAACATTATCAAGTTAAAGTTTTTACTATTGCTACTTTTTTATCCAATGTCATTAGAAATTTAGCCCTTCATGTCGGGACAAAATTTAGCTTTTGGAATGGATTAATGATGGGGGGAGTTAATGTTTTACATCGGCTCTTGGGAATAGATACTAACGATCCTCGGATCACTTGGTTGGTAGAAGATAAATTTTATATTCCTGGTTTATCCTTTAATGAAAATAATGCTGGCAATCCGATTCATTTTATGCTAATTTTGGTAGCGATCGCCATCTTTTTACAACCGCAATATTTCAAAAAACACCTTCAGTTAGCAATCTATGTTACGGCGATAGTTACCGCATTTTTAATCATTTGTTTAATGCTAAAATTGCAGCCGTGGCACAGTCGTCACCATTTAACTTTGTTTGTGCTATTTGCTCCCTTTGTGGGCATCATTTTAGAGAATTTATCCCATCGAAAAATAGGCTATTATATTGCTGGCAGTCTGATCCTATTATCCTTACCTTGGGTTTTTAAAAACCAATTTAGACCGATTATTGGCGCTGAAAATATTTTTAATACTAGCAGAAATGACCTTTATTTTACCAACCGTCCCCGCCTCATCCAACCCTATAATCAAGCCGTGGATTTAATTAAATCTCAAAACGTTCAAAACATCGGGCTATCTTTTTGGAGCGACAATGCTTGGGAATATCCATTTTGGGTATTGTTGGGACAACAAATTAAACCCGCTCCGCGAATTGAAAATGTGACAGCCAGAAACAATATCACCTCAATTAAATTACAGATTCCTCCCTACAGCACTTTTGAGCCTGACGCTATTATTTATTTTGAACCTAAAAATCACCCAAAAGAACAAAATTTCCCCAACCTAGCGATCAAAAATCAAACTTACGCCCCAGTTTGGTCATTGCCACCTCTCAGCGTCTTACTGAAAAAACCTAGAGGTTCTCAGCCATAGTTTTTAGCATCCAGTCAATATCAGCATTAGGAGATAGGAAAGAAAATAAATGTTTAAATTTTAACCTGCCATCTTTGTCTAATATAAATTGAGCCGATAACGGCGCTCCCCAAGCTTGACCTGTGCCATAATTGCGAAATATTCGACAACTAGCATCGCTCACTAAAGGCATCTTTAATCCTAAATCCTGCACAACTTTTTGGCTTTGTTGCTCATCGGTACTGGTAATCATTAATACTTCTCCCCCCAGATCAACAAATTGTTGGTATTTTTGATTCAGTTCAATAATATGGGGAAAGCAAACAGGACAGTAATGTTTTTCGGTAAATATCCGCGTAAAGGCGAGCAATACCGGACGAGAACCTCGGTAATCGGCAAGTTTCACTAACCGCTGATTGGTAATATCAAATAACTCAAAATCTGGGGGATTTTCCCCTAATTTTAAAGTATTACTTGGCGGAATGGGGAAAAGATTTTGGAAAAACCGCTGGTTAAATAAAGTAGTCCAATCGCTGACAGGTAGATATCTGGTCATAAAAAGGAAATGGGGAAGAGGTGATAAAGTTGGTAGTTGGGCTTGAACTATCTAGATTGGAGCTAAAGCCTAACTACGACTACATATTTACCCCGATAAGGGCATTCTATTTGATTTTTAGATAATTCTACAACATTATTGGCTGGGTTGACCATCGGGCAGCTAGGCTGTTGACTTTGTGCCTTTTTAAGAGGTTTGTGTTTATGCAGTTTCTGATCTGTTTACTCGTTCCCAGGCTCTGCCTGGGAATGCCCATTGAGAGGCTCTGCCTCGGATGCTTGCTACGCGAGGCAGAGCCTCTCGATATCGGTTCCCAGGCCGAGCCTGGGAACCAGTTCAAATAGGGGCAACCACGGGGGGATTGCCCCTACTTCATTACCTCAAAATCGGCGATCGCTTCAATTTCTCCTCCTATCAAATCAGAGGTTTGATACTGGGATTTCCGATTGCGCCAAAGTTTGTAATACAAAATTGGCACTGCCGATCTTGATAATAGCAAAGAGGCCATTTCTCCCGCAATTAGCGAGATGGCTAAACCCTGAAAAATGGGATCGGCGAGGATAATTGCCGAACCGACAACTACCGCCGCCGCCGTCAATAACATCGGACGAAAGCGCACGGCTCCGGCATCAATTACCGCTTCTTCTAAAGGCATTCCTTCTTTCAAACGTAACTCGATGAAATCCACCAAAATGATCGAATTTCTAACCACAATTCCCGCCCCAGCAATGAAGCCAATCATCGATGTAGCGGTAAAGAACGATCCCATTAACCAGTGAGCAGGCATAATTCCTACCAAAGAAAAGGGAATCGCCACCATAATCACTAATGGGGTAGCAAAGGATTGAAACCAACCCACAACTAGGGCATAAATCAGCACTAATACTACAGCAAAGGCAATACCCAAGTCGCGGAAAACTTCGTAGGTGACTTGCCATTCCCCATCCCATTTCATCGCGTAGGTTTCGCTGGTGGGGGGTTGCTCAGTTAAGTAGGTTTGGATTTTTGCCCCGGTGGGGGGAACAATTTGGTCGATTTTCGGTTGCAGATTGAGCATGGCATAAACTGAACTTTCTACCCTGCCAGAAACATCGCCCAAAACATAAACTACCGGCTGAAGATTTTTGTGGTAAATACTGGTATCGGCGATCGCGCTCTCTGTTTTCACCAACGCACTCAAAGGCACTAAATTACCACTTGCCCCCTTGAGGTTAAGGGATTTGAGATCCTCCAAACTGGTGCGACTGGACTGACTAAAGCGCAGATTAATGGTCACATCCTCGCGGGCATTTTCATCATATAACAGGCCGACATTTTGACCAGAAAGTGCCATTTGCAAAACCACAGAAATTTGCGCCGGACTAATCCCATTCAAGGCGGCTTTTTCCCGGTCAATTACCAAATGATAATCGGTTTGGGGCGCTTCCACATACCAGTCCACATCCACGACCCCATCAGTAGATTGATAAAGTTGCCGAATTTGTTTCGCCACCTCAATTTGTCCCTGGTAATCCGCACCATAAATTTCTGTTACCAGAGTTTGCAAGACTGGGGGACCAGGGGGAATTTCGGCTACTTGCACGCGAGCCGCATATCGATCGGCAATTTCCTTTAACTTCGGGCGAATAGCTTTAGCAATATCGTGACTTTGACGTTGGCGATCGCCCTTCGGTAAAAAGTTTACCTGAATGTCCGCCACATTCGTTCCCGCTCGCAAAAAGTAATGTCGCACCAACCCATTAAAATTATAGGGAGAAGATGTGCCAACATAGCTTTGATAATGAATCACTTCTGGGATAGTCGCCAAATACTGTCCCATTTCCTTCGTTGCTCTAGCAGTTTGCTCTAGGGTTGTTCCTTCGGGCATATTTAAAACCACCTGCAACTCGCTCTTATTGTCAAAGGGCAGCATTTTCAGAATTACCAACCGAAACCCTGCCAAACCCCCCACAATCAAGACGAGAGCGGCAACTGTTGCCACCATAAATGTGGTTCCTCGACGGGGATAATGCACCAGGGGATACATAAACCGCCGATACAACTTACTCAGAGCATCTTCCCCATGATCGTGAGCAGCGCCACTAACGCCGCTAAATACCTGCATAGTTGTCCAGGGAACCACAATGAATGCTACCAACGCCGAAAAGATCATGGCGGCGGAAGCACCAAAGGGAATTGGACGCATATAGGGTCCCATCAAACCCCCCACAAATGCCATCGGGAGGATGGCAGCAATCACCGCCAAGGTTGCTAAAATCGTGGGATTGCCAACTTCATCCACCGCTTCCAAAACAATCTGTTGGAGGACGCGGCGACGATTAGTCGCTAGTTGCAATCGAGTTTTGTTTTCTGGTAATTGCAGATGACGACCAACATTTTCTACTACGACGATCGCATCATCTACCAGAATCCCAATCGAAAAAATTAAGGCAAAGAATGTCACCCGATTCAGGGTGAATCCATAAAAGACAAAGCTCGCCAGAGTTAAACATAAGGTGACGGGAATCGATACTGCCACCACCATCGCTTCTTTTTTGCCCATCACTAACCACATCAACAGGGTGACGGAGCCAACGGCAATCAACATATGCACCAGCAGTTCATTAGAACGTTCGGCGGCGGTTTCCCCATAGTCGCGGGTGACAGTTAAATGGACATTATTGGGAATATAGCTGCGCTTAATTTGCTCCAGTTTGTGTAGCACCCGATGAGAAACTTGGATCGCATTGGCACCGGAACGTTTGGCGATCGCGATCGTCACGGCTTCGGTTTCTCCTCTCACCTGCACCGCCTCTTTCTGATGCTTTTCTGACTGATTTCCCTGTCCAAAAAACACATAACTGACTGGTTCTTCCGAGCTATCAGTCACTGTGGCTACATCCCGCAAATAAACTGGTTGATTATTGGCAACCGCGACTACTAATCCTTTGGCATCCTCTGCCGAGCGAATAAAACTTTGAATTCTGACTAAAAAGGATTGATTATTTTGACTAAAAGCCCCACTCGCCAGTTCGGAATTCTGGGCTTGAAATGCTTTGGAGATTTCCAAAGGTGTTAACCCAAAGGCATTTAATCGGGCGGGATCGAGGTCAACTCGCAATTGTCGTCGTTGTCCGCCGATAATGGTGGTTTCAGAAACATCAGGAACTTGTTTAATTTGTTCATCTAATTGCGCCGCAATTTGCCGCAATTGCCCCCCGGTACTTTGTTCGCCCCACAAGGTCAAAGTCAAAATTGGGACATCATCAATTGACCGAGATTTAATCAGGGGTTGGGATACGCCGGAGGGAATTTTATCAAAGTTGGCATAGAGTTTGTTATAAAGTTGAACGACTGCATCCTCGGTTTTTTGTCCAACCAGAAATCGGACAATTACTAGAGATGAACCGGGACGGGAGGTAGAGTAAATATATTCTACACCGGGGAGTTCTTTAATCAACTTTTCCATCGGTGCTGTTACCCGTTGCTCCACATCCTTAGCTGAGGCTCCCGGCATAGACACAAAGACATCTGCCATCGGTACAGTAATTTGCGGTTCTTCTTCGCGGGGCAGAATCAGAGTAGCGCCAATCCCCAATAATAAAGCCACCACCACAATCAGAGGTGTCAGTTTGGAGTTGATAAATTTCTTGGCTAAGTTGCCCACAAAACCCAATTTAGGAGGATGAAAAGATGGGGATTGATGACCATTCGATTCGTTCGACATAATTTTCACTCCTGAATGGCGATCGCTTGCCCATCGCTGAGTTGTCCGATATTGTTAGTCACGATGCGATCGCCTGTCATTAATCCGGAGACAATTTCCACTTGTCCAGCTTGGGTTTTACCAGTTTTCACCCACCGCAGTACGGCCTTAGATTGTTCTAAATTGGTGGTTTCAACGATATAAACTCCCTGTAACTGTCCCCTTTGAATTAAGGCAGTGGTGGGAATCGAGATCCCGTCTTGAGTTCCCTTGGGTAAGGCAATGCGTCCAAACATCCCGGAAATCAACCTGCCGGAATTGTTGAGATGAATCTTGACCAAAAAACTGCGAGAATTGGGGTCTACAGAGGTAACAATTTGCTGAATTCTGCCGTTTAAGGTTTGATTCACCGCATCAACCCGCACCTCGACTAACTGATTCACCCGCACAAACCGCAGGTTTTCTTCTGGCACGGAAATTTCTAGTTGGAGCCTGTCGGGATTTTCCACCTTCAGCAGTGCTGTTCCCGGAGCCGCCATTTCTCCCGTGTATGCAAGTTTCTGCACCACTACCCCATCAAAAGGGGCAATCACATTGCCGTAGCTCTCGCTCACCGATGCCGATGCCACAGCAGATTCGGCTCGGTTGACAGCGGCACGGGATTGGGCGATCGCTGCCTGTGCCTGTTGGATGCCTGCCTCTGTCTGAGCAATCCGCGCCTTGATTTCCGCCAAGGTAGTATTGGCTTGATCCAGTTGGGAACGCGCCACTGCCCCCTGAGCTTGCAGTTGCGCCATCCGAGACTGGTTGAGTTGCGCCATCCGCAGGGATGCCTGCACTTCCAATTTTTGCGCTTCTAGTTGGCTCAGAGTGGCCTGAGAACGGGCAACCTCCGCTTGCGCCTGGGCGACTCCCGACTGGGCTTGACTGGTTTGGGCAGTCATGTCCATTACATCAATCTGGGCGAGGATATCCCCTTTCTGGAAGCGATCGCCGGATTCCAGCAACAACTGGTTAATCCTCCCCATTACCCGCGTGGACAAAGTTGCTTGATCGATGGGGCGAATCGTTCCCGAAAGTTCTAGAGTATTGACAATCTGCTGGGGACGAATCTCCACCGTTTCCACGGCGATCGCTTGGGTTAAAGCTGCTTCTGGAGTATGGGAAGAACGGGTAAGTTGCAGAACCCCCCAGGTTCCCCCTGCCAGGATCAAAACCCCTCCCAGCAACAGTCCCCAGCCTTTGGGCGCAAGTTTTGGGGCAGGTAATTGTTCTGGCTCAACTAATTCCTCATTGGTTTGATCCAGCAATTTATCAACCGATTGATCTGACGTTGTGTGAGTCATAAAAATATTCCCAATCCCTTAAGGGCGATTGCCTCGCTGTATTTGATACCCGGCACTTTGCCATGCCAATAAACCGCCCCGGAGGTTATAAACCTGAGAGTAACCTTGGGAAACTAACCATTGAGCCGCGATCGCGCTCCGATGACCTGAGAGGCAGGTAATGGCGATCGCTTGGTCTTTGGAAATGTCTTTCAGAATGCGGTGGCGACTTAACCGTTTAGCGCCGGGAATATGTCCCATCCAATATTCCAGCCAACCCCGAATATCAATTAGTAAAAGTTGATTTTCCCGCGATTTGAGTTGAGCCGGAGCAAGTAAAACTGGATTTGGATTTAATTTTTTAATTGATTTCATCTTGGTTTCCTGATGTTGATTAAACGCGGCTCATTACGGCAAATGATTTGATAAATGGCGCTGCCATTCTGGGGTCTTTAATCCCAAACCTATATAGCGCGTCTTAATGAGTTGTGCAATTCAAGAACGAGATCTGTAGGGTGTGTTAGCGCAGCGTAACGCACCATCAACGCTATATGCGGAGCAGTTGCGTAAGTCCTGATGATGTGTGACCCAGCCACTAAATCTGCCCTAGCAACGGTTTGCCATTCCTGAATTAACAAGGGTGAAACAGATAAGCGCACTGCAACACCTTGAAGAATTGGCAATGTTAACACCAGGGGAATCTCTGGCTGCAACTGGGGAAGTAAAGGTTGCAAATTGTATTGCCCAACATTAGGTTCTGGTTTGGCAACTTCTGTAAAGATGTCGCCGGAGGCATCGGCAGCGGTGAAGATTTTCCCCAATGAATTAGTTAAAGTTAGGGGTTGGGAACGATCAATTTCCACCACGCCGGGAAAACCCACCAACCTTAGCTCAAAACTGGTTTGCCCATCGGCACGAATCCGTTTAAACGCGATCGCCTGCCAGTTATTCCCATGTTGATCTTTCAGGGTTTGGCGAGATTGATAAACTATTTGTCCAGGGGCTTCTTCCAGTTGTCGGATGGCTGCCGCTGCACTGGGAGGATTAAACATTCCTAGCCCAAATAAAACCCCTAAAATCACCGCACCTAGTAATAGCAACCAGGAAAGAACTCTCCGAATTTCACATCCCATAAAATAAACCTCTCTTTTGAATTCAAAATTCAAAATTCAAAATTCAAAATTCAAAATGAAATTGTCTAATTTTGAATTGATAATTTTGAATTTTGAATTGGAGCGATGGGTTCCACCAATGGCAAACCGATCGTTCGCAGACAGGCTTGTTCAAACCAGGGCATTGTCCAACCCATCCGCATTTTGCTGATAAAGTATTTCTCAAAGGCGGTCTTTGCCCAGGACACCCAAATCCCCTGAGTGGTAAAAGCCCGGTGGCGATGCCCTTCACTGTCAGGTAGCAGAGGATCGGCAAAGAATAAGGCTCCAGTATCCCCAAAGTTGGCAAAGCAAATTGCCTGCAAGGTTGGTTTGATCTGCTGACCGGAAATTACCCCTAGATCGAGGGCAATGTTATGGGCAACGCAAATCACCATTTCTTCGGTCATTTGGCCGACTTTGGGAACGCCAATGGGAATCGGGGTGGGTTCAATGGGTTTGAGTTGGGTGACTACGCCTACGGCATACACTGAGTCAAAGTCAGGATGACGGTAAGTTGGCAATACTGGGACAAACCCTTTGGCATCGGTTAATCCCGGCGCTTCTCGCAGAAAGCGCGGTCCCCGGAAAGGTGGCAGAATCATGGCGTATTTGAAGGGCAAACTGCGCCCATCTGCCAAATACATCATCTCTGGCTCAATCCGAGCGATCGCGCTGTTGTCCATAACATCAATATGGCGATCTGCCAGCATTGCCCGGATCAGCCAGCGGGAGTTTGCCATCCCGCCAATGCCCAGATGTCCGGCGTAGGGTTCTGGGGTGACGATGGTCATGGGAACGCGATCGCGCCATCCTTTCTGGCGCAATGTATGATGTGCCAGGAGCGCAAATTCATAGGCGGGACCAAAACAACTGGCTCCCGGTGCTGCTCCCACCACAATCCCCCCCGGATCTTGACAGAACTTTTCCCATGCTTCGCTAGCTAGCAAGGCATGATGGGGATTGCAAACCGATTGAGTATAGCCAGTTTCTGGCCCTAGTCCCGGTATTGCATCCAACGCCAGTTCTGGCCCGGTGGCAATTACTACATAGTCGTAGTCTAGGGTGCGATCCTTGAGGGTAATCTGCCGCAACTGGGGATTGATGGCTGTGACGGCCTCTAGAATCAACTCAATTCCTTGTTGGGGAACGATTTTGGCGAGTTCTAGCTGGATGCGGTCAAGCGATCGCAACCCCAACCCAATCCAGGGTAGCGAGGGAACAAAAGTAAATTTTGGTTGATTAGAAATAAGTGTCACCTGATGGGAACGGGGCAACAAATGCCGCAGTTCATACGCAGCTGGAAGTCCCCCCAATCCAGCCCCAATGACTACAACGCGAGCCATAATTGCGACTCCTAAACAAGATTCTTAAAGTTGAGCTTTAAACCACCATCCCTGCACTCCCGTGTTTTGATGATTGGGCTGCTGGCGGCGGTGCGTCCGCTTCAGCATTGCCTTCTCTCAAGAGTGAATGGAATCATTATACTACTATACAGTTATATGCTCGATTTATCCGAAATGTTGCGAAACTTTTACACAGGAACAGAGAGAAAGGCTATTGTGTCTCAATTGAGAGGTTATCACTCAATCCTATTAGGGGTTACTTGCAGTAGAATTAGGTAATTTTTGGGGAGCTTGAGGCAAAGGAAAATTGAGAAAATATTGAGCGCATTCTTGCTGAATTTGGCACAGAGCCAGCCAAGAACCAAGATAATGCTTTATGCCTAAATGATACTGAATGACAGCAATACCTTTATGAGTTGCTATTGCCAGTTTTAATAAACCTATGGCTTTGAAAATATTACCTAGAATTTGCAAGCTAGCCATACTGAATTTTGCCACCCAGTCCCAAGGCACTAAAAGTTTAACCCCCATTTGTTTGAGTGGACTGCCCGCAATCAAGTTTTTTAGGGGATGCAAGTGAAAATTACGATTGTGCTTTTCCCAAATATAAATTGCATATTTCGCTTCATTATATTCCCGCTGCAACCAACCATCATAAGTGCCTACGTCGGAATGATGAATTGACCAAGCTTGAGGGCTAAAAATAAAACGACATCCAGCTTGTTCTAGCCTCCAGCCAAGTTCCAAATCATCGCTGAGGCGCAATAAAGGGTCAAATCCGCCTGCTTGAAAATATAAACTTCGTGGCAAAGAAACATTAAAGGTGATAAAAGCATTAGCGTTGGGAAGCTCAGTTTGATTTTCTAATTTTTCATGCAATGAGATTAGCCAATCCAATCGTTTAAGTTCGTACAAAGATAGGTGCTTCCAGTTAGATTGAAGCTTAACTTTGCCTACTACTATTATATTTTCTGCCTCTGATTGTGCGGCTTGCAAGTGTGCCTCTAAAAACTGGGGGCAAATTTCCATATCATCATCAATCAGGACTATGCGATCGCCTTGACTTTTGACAATAGCATTGTGCCTAGCTAGAGATTGACCAGTATTTTTTTGCCAAAAATAAGTTAGGGGGAGAGTATTTTTTTGCTGCCAGCTTGATAGTAATTTTATAGTATTATCGATACTGCCATCTACGACTACGATTACTTCCCAATTTTCTGGAGCCAGGGTTTGTTTTTCTAAATCCCCCAACAAGCGGTCTAGAGCGGCGGTGCGATTGTAAGTGGCGATCGCGACAGAAATTAATTTGTTCATATTTTTGTTATGGCTCCGTTAGTTGAATCTAAGGAATGAATTAAGTTTCGGCCTAAAATAAATGCTTCTGCTGCCACCATACCGACGGTAGCTCCTCGCCATCTAGATAGATATTCCAAGCCTTCTAAAGAGCGGGGATGAGGCCAAGGACACATTTCTGATTTATAGGTGGCTAAGGCTTTAAGTTTAATATCTAGGGTGTCAGAAATATCCACAAACCAGTTAGGAGCAAAAGCTGGGGCAGATGTGGGCGTTTGCCATTCAGTGCTTGAGGCAATTTCAAAAAACAAGATAGTTTTAACGCTGCTTCCAGGCAGGGGACGAGATGCTGTTAGCACTGCTTGGTGGACGAGACGATGATCGATATTCAAGTCATGGGCGTGGTGAGTGTAGATAATGTCCGGGCGGTACTCCTGGATTGCTTGCTCAATTACTTTGACTATATCTAATAAGTCGCAACTATCTAAACGATTATTAGGAAATTCATGCTGTACTAAAGAGGTAATTCCTAATATTTCTCCAGCTTGACGAGCAGCTTGTGCGAGGGCAATTAGTTCGGACTCTCGGCGCTGGCGATCTCGCTGGCGATCGCGACTGGTAATGCCTTCTGATAAGAGTACAACGCGCACTAAGTCTCCTTGGAGCGCGTGCTTGGCAATAGTACCACCGCAACCAAGAACTTCGTCGTCGGGATGAGCAGCTACTACAAGAATTTGGTGCTGCTGGCGAGATGTATATACGGAATCCATGACTATTTATTGTTAGCTAGTAGGAATTTTTCTTAAGTTCAAATAAGGCCGTTCTGTTCTACTTAAGGAAACTGCCGTTTTGTTGGCATCGACCCAATATTGGATTGCCTTTAACAGTTGTTCCTGCGTTAGCCATTGAGTATTTTGATCAGAACTATACTCAAATCCATCTGGCACTGGTATCCCTGTTTCGCCTATACCATTACAACTAAAATCTACTGGGGGACACAAGTCAAATGGAGGCTTAATTATATAGCAATCACTGAACTCCAAAGTTAAGTAAGAATGTTCTTTGGTACACAGTAATTCATGCAATTTTTCTCCAGGTCTAATGCCAATAATTTTGTGAGGCAGTTCTGGAGCCAAAGCTGCGGCTAAGTCTGTAATTTTCATAGAAGGGATTTTGGGTATAAAAATTTCGCCTCCTTGCATTTTTCCTAAGCTTTTTAAAATAAATTCAACACTTTCGTGCAACTCAATCCAAAACCGCGTCATCCGGCGATCTGTAATAGGCAATTCTGTTGCTCCTTCCCGAATTATTTTTTGAAAAAAAGGTATTACCGAGCCTCTAGAACCTATTACATTCCCATAGCGGACTATAGAAAATTGTGTCATTCTAGTGCTAATATTGTTAGCCGCAATGAATAGCTTATCGGCTGTTAGCTTAGTGGCTCCATAAAGATTAATGGGGTTAACTGCTTTATCGGTAGATATAGCAATTACTTTTTTAACTTGGTTCTCAATAGCAGCATTGATAATATTGTGCGCTCCATAAACATTGGTTTGAATATATTCCATTGGCTGAATTTCGCCAGGAGGAATATGTTTCAGTGCTGCTGCGTGGATAACATAATCAACGCCTCGCATTACTTGGTTTAAGCGATCGCGATCTCGCACATCGCCAAGCCTGTAATTTATAATAGGAGACTTAAATGACTGCGACATTTCATGCTGCTTTAATTCATCACGCGAATAGACAATAATTTTTTCTGGTCGGTAGTAACTTAAAAGTATCTTGATAAATTCTTTACCAAGAGAACCAGTGCCGCCTGTCAACAAAATCACCGAATTATCAAGCATAGCTTTTTCCCTGTGTCCACTTTACCAAAATCTGCCATTGTCAAATTTTTGACCCGATCTCCCGATCTATTAAAACATAGCACCATTGCCGATCGGGGTTTCTCTTTCATAGCTAACTTTTGAAATTATATATTGTTGCTACAAAATAAATTACAACTCTTTCATCATAACACTTTTTTTTATTGAAGTTTCGTTGTAATAAAACTTAAAGATTTCATTGTGTCAGTTTGGTTATGCTATACTATATCAATAATCGGGACAGTTTGGGATTGCCAAGGGTAGAATGTAGGTTTTAGCATTCTGCTATGACGGCAGGACTAACGAAAAATCAAGGGTTAAAGACCTTGTTCAACTGTCCAGAGTATTGATTAATGAGAAGGTAAACTACCCACCACCAATTTCTAAGAGCAATATGGTGGGGGCTTTTAAAGTCCAGAGTTTACCCGACTAAGTGTTAAATCACTACGATTTCTAGGTC